>JAJZOM010000170.1 GCA_021811505.1 Thermoplasmata archaeon
TATCACGTAAAACTGGGAACCGGAGCCATAATTGATGCTGAGGCGGTTTTGCTCACGGTGGGAAGGAAACCGAACGTATCCGGTTTCGGTCTTGAGAATCTGAATCTTGAGATGGATAAGGGCTTCATTAAAACCGACAGCCATAAGAGAACCAGTGTCCCGGGTGTTTATGCCGTTGGAGACGTGTCCGGACAGCCGATGCTTGCCCATAAGGCCTATTATGATGCTGAGATAGTTGCAGACAACATTGCAGGAGGAAATTCTGAAGTCGAGTACCGTGCAATGCCGTATGTGATCTATTCTGATCCTGAGATTTCATATACCGGGGACCTGTCGGGTAAATTCGGGTCTTTCCCTGCTGCTGCCAACGGGAGATCCCTCGGTATGAATAATAATCTGGGCACATACAGGATATATTATGATGAGAGGGGCTTTGTGAAAGGGGCCGGAATTGTGGCACCACATTCGTCTGAACTGATCAGCGAAGTCACGCTTGCAATTGAATCGGGGCTGATGGCGATGGACATAGGATTGACGATACATCCTCATCCCACAGTTTCCGAGGGCCTGAAGGAGGCCGCTGAGAGTACCTATGGAAAGCCGCTGCACTTCAAACCTCGCGACTGATCTTGGAAGGATCGGCTACGGAGATGCTCTCAGTTTGCAGAAGCATCTCCTGGACCTGGTCAGGACAGGGCAATTTCCTGGATTTATCATATTTCTTGAACACTATCCGGTGTACACCATTGGAAGAAAGTTTTCCAGGGAGAACTTCCCCGGCATAGATGCCGTGGAAACGGAACGTGGAGGCGACATTACCTACCATGGTCCCGGACAGATGGTTTTCTACCCGGTTTTGAGGATTGATCAGGGACGCGGACCCGACGTCCGTTCATTTGTAAAGATCGTGGAGAATTCGGTAATCGAAGCCCTGAAACAGTTCGGGATCGAAAGCCATGTCGGCGATGAGCCGGGAATATGGATCGAAAGCGGGAAGCACTCCAGAAAGGTTGCGTCAATAGGCATGGCAATAGATCACGGGGTGTCGTACCATGGCGTTTCCGTAAACACGTCTCCGGAAGTTCTTGAAGGCTTCGGGAGAATAAGGCCATGCGGCCTTGACCCGGCTGTGATGGGCTACGTTGAAATTGATGGCATTAAGTTCAGAGGAGCCGTAATAGAAGCATTCGCCAAGCATTTCGGCACATTCAGGTTCAGCGTGAAGGAAGATTTCCTGAAAGAAGTTGGATACCAGTTATGATCTTGGCCTTATATCCCATATTCTCTCTGTTATTCCCTGCCTCTTGTTGGAGACATTCGCAAGGAAGAAGAGCAGGGAAGAGAGCCTGTTCATGTATGTGAGAATTTCCTGGTTGATTTCGAGTTCCCTGGAAGCCCTTACAATGATCCTTTCAAGCCTCCTGCAAACAGTGCGGGCAATGTGCAGTGATGCCGATTGCTCAGACCCTCCCGGAACTACGAATAGCCTCAGTGGGCCCAGCTCGGTCCGGTAAGTCCTGATCCTTTCCTCAAGCCATTCTGTTCTTTCACCGGTCATTCTCCTCCTTGTCCCTTTTGCCGTAATGTGTTCACCGAGAGTGAATACATCGATTTGAATGGTGTTAAGATCGTTCCTGATATCTTCCCATCCTGTCTTTACGTATGCCATTCCTATGAAAGAGTTCAGCTCATCTACGGTGCCTTCCACATCAATCAGCGGAGAATCCTTTCCGACTCTTTCCCTGAGACCGGTGTCTGTATCTCCCTGATCCCCCTTCCTGGTGAACATATGATGACATGTTCTCGCTAATGATTAAGGTTCATTCTCGAAAGACCATGGAAAATGACTGCTGTTACTGGAATCGGGCAATCTTTATTTATGAGGGGAAAATAGTTAAACGTGACTCTGAACCGGGAGGACTATCTGCTCGTTATCTGGGAATATATAGAATCATTCGATAAAGTCTCGGAGAAAGAGCTTGCAACGCGATTAGGCATAAGTCCTCCAACAGCGCATGAATATCTCATCAAGCTATCGGAAGATGGCCTTGTCGACAAGGACGGAAAGAAGATTTCATTCACCTCTGCCGGCAGGAATGCTGCCCTCAAACTCGTGAGGATGCACAGAATATCTGAGGTTTTTGCATACAGATTCCTGGAGATATCCTGGGAAGACACTCATGCAGCGGTTATGGAACTTGAGCACATATTTTCCGGAGATCGCGGTGAAAAACTGTTCAAGAATCTGGGATATCCCGATTCCTGTCCCCACGGGAATCCCACCGACCCGGATATCAAAATCAGGGAAGTACCCCTTTCCATTGCTCCTGAGGGCAAATACCAGATAAAGAGGATTGTCTTCGAAGACAGGGGATTACTGAGAGAACTTGCATCCATAGACGCTATTCCTGGCACTCAGGTGCAGGTTATCCGCGGAGATGACCTCAGGATAGAGAACCAAAACGGTGAGTTGAAGATCCCTTACAACATAACAATGTCCCTCAGGTTATACAAGTAGTTTCCGGCAACATTCTGACATTTGTGATCCTGTATAAGGTCCTCTTTTGTTTAACTATTTCAGGTTAACATATATATAATAAATATACGACCATAGGTTATATTGATAATACATTTAACAGGAACCTGAATTAGGTGACATGGGTTTAGAAGATAACAGTCAGACAGGCAATGAAAGAGACCTGATCGACGTTATGAACGAAACTGGACTTAAAGGGTTCCACTACAAAACCTGGCTAATATCGGGACTGGGGTTCCTTACCGACGCATATGATCTGTTCATAATCGGGGTTGTCGTGGGGCTACTTGGCCTCTCCGGATGGAGCAGCCTGAGTACCTTTGAGAACGCAATGCTGACTTCTACTGCGTTAATGTCGGCAGTTATCGGCGCTCTCGTATTCGGCAGGCTGCTAGACAAACTGGGAAGAAAAGCAATTTACGGTCTTGAGCTTGTTCTATTGATTGCAGGATCACTTGGCAGTGCATTTCTCACCCCTGTAAACGGGGTTTACATCCTTATAGCGTGGAGATTTCTCCTTGGGATAGGTATAGGCGGAGACTATGCCACAAGTTCAACAATAATGGCAGAGTATTCAAACACAAAGAAGAGGGGCATGCTTGTCGGCATGGTGTTCTCAATGCAGGCAATAGGTTTGCTGCTTGGGCCCCTTGTAGCTCTTGCCCTGATATTTTCCGGCATGGACCTTACCCTTGTATGGAGACTCCTCCTTGCCTTTGGAGCCATCCCGGCAGCAATAGTCGTATACTTCAGAAGAAAAATGCCGGAGACCCCGAGATACTCCCTGAGGGTGAAAGGAGATGCCAAGACTGCGGCCAAAAACTGGGAAAAATACACTGGTATTAAGGCTGAAGAAAATGGTTACACCCAGAAACCACAGGTCCCATGGACATCCATAGTAAAGGACAGGAAATTCATACTCACGCTTATCGGTACGGCAGGTTCCTGGTTCCTTATGGACTGGGCACTTTACGGTAACTCTATCATGTCAGGCACAATGCTGGGCATGCTGGTTCCAAGCACGGTGACCGGACTGCAACACCTAATAAGAACAACGGAATATTCCGCACTCATATTCGGTCTGGCTGCTTTTCCGGGATACTGGATAGCAACATTTACCATTGACAGGATAGGGAGGAAGCCCATTCAGAGCGTAGGATTCCTTGCAATGGCTATTTCGTTTGGAATACTGGGGGTATTTCATTTCCTGCTCTCGGCCTCATACGTGGTTGAATTCCTTCTTCTCTACGGTGTGAGTTATTTCTTCATTGAATTTGGGCCAAACGTGACGACATTCATATATCCGCCTGAAGTCTTTCCGACATCCACGAGAGGATTTGGAACCGGTGCCTCGGCGGCCGGCGGTAAAATAGGCGCTTTCATAGGAACGTTCACAAACGTGTTCGTCATAGTTGCAATTGGGGAATCAGGGCTCTTCATAGTACTGTCATTCCTGTCGATAGTCGGCCTGATATTGACACTGGCACTCCTTCCCGAGCCGAAGAATAAGGATCTGGACCAGAGTTCCGGTGAAGACCGGTATCTGTCATCCGCCTAATTTTTTTTATTTTTTTTAACTGTCAAAATATTTTTTTTGGTAATTCAAGCGGAAATATTGACCTTTTCATTTGTTTTAAACCGTGAGTTACCCGGGTTTCGATGCACATTTTCCGCGTCATCTAATTTACGAAATCATTTACAATAAATATTATTAGGTAAACCTAATCACACATCATGGGAATACTGCTGTTACTGCTTTACACGGCAATCATGGGTTTCTCCATATTTCTCGTTCTCCCGGTGGCTGCGATTAAGAATGTTTCCCCGAATACCATTCATCTTCTGAATTCCGTGGCAATAGGCATACTGATATTCCTTATGTTGGACGTTTTTATGGGTACATATGCCTTCGTTAATCCTAATTTCAGCGAGGGCACCGTTAATCTTGAATACTCTGTGCTGATAATTTTCTGCATACTTTTCACCTATGCGAGTTTTTCATATTACACCTCCATGTCGGGAAGAAGAGGAAAAGAAGCTGTAGCAGCCGGGAATTTCAAAACCCTTTCCTTCATTGTCGCCGCCGGGATTGGACTTCAGAATCTGACCGAGGGATTGGCGCTTGGCGCATCAATGAAGCTTGGCTTAAGTTCCCTGATCCTGCCCATATTCGTTGGCTTCACAATTCAGAACGTTACCGAAGGATTTCCGATATTGACGCCGTTCCTCGGAAAAATTTCCAGGAGTTCCTACAAGGCGTTAATACTGGCGCTCTTTGTGGCAGGCTTTCCGACATTCATCGGTTCCCTGTTGAGTTTCTTTGTTAATTCAGTGGCACTTGTAGTGGTATTCAATTCAGTTGCAATTGGGAGCATAATTTTCGTAATGCTTCAGATGCACAGGATGAGCCTGAAGTCGGGAGACGGTATTCCGGCTAAATACGGGAATACCGGTCTGATGATGGGGCTGTTGCTCGCATATCTGGTTAATCTTCTGCCTTAAGCTCGAGAAGAAAAGGATTGTAAGCAAGCTCGTGCGAAAGAGTGGTTTCTTCACCGTGTCCCGGAAGCACCCTGTAATCAGAACCAAGCTTCATTAGTCTCAGGAGGCTTTGCCGCATCGATTCCATTGAACCTCCAAGATCCGTTCGCCCTATATTCTCCCTGAAAAGAGTATCGCCGGTAAACATTGTGTTTCCAATAACGAGTATCAGACTTCCCGCAGTATGGCCTGGCACCTTCATAACGTTTAATCTGTGCATTCCAAATTCAACGGTATCTCCGTCGTCAAGATATCTGTCCACTGAAATCCTGGTCAATTTTCTTGGCAGGTATCTCTCGCTTATCCTGTATGACCAGTCAAGAATATCGTCTTCACCGCTGCCTATAATGAATGGAGATCCAAGTTTCGTCTTAAGTTCCTGTCCATCCATAATGTGATCAAAATGTCCATGCGTCGCGATTATAGCAACGACCTTGCTGTCACCGATGTTAAGTTTCTGCAGAAGCTCCCCAATATATGTTCCCGGGTCGATTATTATCGATTCCCCGCCGGAAGAAAGCAGGTAGGTATTGGTCTGAACAGGCCCTGCCGTAATGCAGTCTATTCTGTAATCACTTCCTTTCATCAAAGTTCTTCCAGAAAAAATTCTACTCTTTTGTTCCTTTTTCCTTTGCTCTCTATTTTCTTCAGCACTATTTTCCCGATTTCCCTGGAATCTGAAACATGTGTTCCGCCGTCTGCCTGCTCATCCAGTCCCTCGATAACAATGAGCCTTACTTTCTCAAGTGAATTGATCAGTTCTCTTCCCGGTGCTGTCCTGGCAAGATTTTCCATTTTCAAGGCTTCCTCCCTTGGAAGTTCCCTCTGAAAGATCCTGTGCCCTTCGCGTATGAACTCATTGCATTCACCTATGATTTTCTCCATTGTTTCCCTGCTGAAGTTCTCTATGTCGAGATCGATCCGGGCTCTGTCCTCGTATAGCTGGCCTCCGGTCAGCAATCCCTCTTTTCCATGCCTCTTTGCCACTATTCCATCCACGACATGCACTGCCGAGTGGTGCCTCATGTGTGCATAACGCCTTTGCCAGTCTATGACCCCATGTACGCTGTCGCCCGGCTCAAGATGTACATCACCTTCCACGTAGTGAATGACGTCATCGCCGGCCTTTTTGACATCTACCACCTTAACATCGTCCGTCGAGTTCCTGAGTATGCCGGTATCATTAGGCTGGCCTCCTCCGGTTGCAAAAAACACTGTCCTGTCCAGGATCACTTCGTTACCCTGAACTGAGATCACACGGGCATCGAATTCTTTCATATTCATGTCCGTCCAGTAGAGCTTTTCTGTCACAACCACACATGCATTAATCCTAAAAAAGGTTACAGACCTGTAGACCCCCCCGATTTTACCCTGAGAGGACTAATCAAATATGCCTAACAATAGTTATATAAGAAGGGAAAATATGGAAATATGCCATTAATTAGAGAAGAGGACAAGAAGTACCTGATTCAGGAATTTGAAAAACATCTGAAAGATGATGTTGATCTTGTGGTATTCACTTCGGAAGATGCAGATTGTAAATACTGCAAGGAAAGCAATGAGCTTGCTGAAGAGGTAGCCGAGGTTGACGGCAAGATTCATCTTGTAAAATATGATTTTGACAAGGATAAGGAAATAGCCAAAGAATACGGCGTTGATAAATACCCGACAACGGTTGTTGCAAAACATGGAGTCAGGGACGGCAGGATAAAATACACAGGGCTACCGTCTGGCTATGAATTTGGATCGCTCATCGATGATCTGAAGAATGTTTCCAAGTGGGAAGTGGAAGTTTCATCCAAGGCTGTGGAAATGATCAAGAAGATAGACAAACCCGTGACCATAAAGGTCTTTGTCACGCCAACATGCCCCTATTGCCCAAAAGCAGTCGTGACAGCGCATAAATTTGCAATATTGAACGACAATATAACCGGAGAGATGGTTGAGTCCCTGGAGTTCGAAAAAGATTCTGAAGAAGCTGGCGTCTCATCAGTTCCGCACATAGTCATAAACGGCGAGGTTCAGTTCGTTGGTGCATACCCCGATGACCAGTTTGCAGAATATGTACTTGAAGCCTACAGTCATTCGTAATCAGTATTCCCAATCCTCTTCTTTTTAGCAGTAAACTTATTCTACGATTTCACTGTTATACATTCATGAGTTCTTTCAATGTTGTGAAAGAGATTGTGGACATGGCGGGAAACATCGCTGCCCTGAAGAATGAGCTTGCGGGATTCAACAAGTCTTTCCAGATCAAGCCTTCGGACAGTTCCCCATATTATGTGGACATAAAAGAAGGCAAGATGAACCTCAAGGAAGGAGAATTGCCCGGAGCCAGTGCAACCGTGTCTGCTACTGACCAGGTACTTTCCGATGTTTTCACCGGAAAGACCGATGCCATCAAGGCGTTTATGCAGGGCCAGTTAAAGGTTTCAGGAGACGTTTTCAGCGCCCAGAAACTCACAAGCATCATTTCCAAGATTAGGAAGTGACGTCTTGGACATAAGACGGGTTACGGTAATTGGCGCAGGCATAATGGGACATGGCATAGCCGAAGTTATTGCACTTTCCGGAATTCCTGTTATCCTTGAGGATGCGTTTCCGGAGGCCCTGAAAAAAGCAGAAAACGGAATTGGCACAAGCCTGGAAAAGATGAAGAAATCCGGGAGGATATCTCCGGAAAAAGCTTCCGAGGTGCTTGGAAGAATAACTTTCAGCAGCGACCTGAAAGAAAGCGTAAAGGATGCAGACCTCATAATCGAGGCCGTCCCGGAAATACCTGATCTCAAAATCTCACTGATGAAGCAGATTTCCGATAATTGCAGGAAAGATGCCATCATTGCCTCCAATACTTCAAACATAAGGATAACTACGCTTGCAAAGGATGTCATCAACCCTGATCGTTTTCTTGGAATGCACTTTTTCAATCCTCCGGTGGTAATGAAACTGGTTGAGGTAATAAAATCTGAAAAGACCTCGCAGGAAACTTTCGACAACCTCTTTGAGTTCACGAAAAGCATAGGAAAAACGCCGATCAGGGTCCTCAAGGACAGCCCGGGATTTGTGGTAAACAGGATAAATGCTCCGGAAAGCCTGCTGTTCTGCCTGATAATGGATAAGAAAATGGCGAAGCCTGAGGAAATAGATGCATTCGGGAAATTGCAGGGCTTGCCAATGGGACCTTATGAACTGATAGATTATGTGGGAATCGACACGGTGGTACACTCCCTCAAATACTACTCCGAAACCATTGATCCTGAATACGGAAAATGCAAATTTTTTGACAGCTTCGTTGAGGCAAAGAATCTTGGATCCAAGACGGGAAAGGGCATTTACGTCTGGGAGAACGGTCATGCAAAGATACCGGATGCGAAGCCATCCTCCGTCATTGATCTGATGGATGTTCTCGTGGTGGAGATAAACGAGGCCGCTAAAATCATTGAAGAGGGAATTGCGGAGCCGTCTGAAATAGAAACCGGCGTGAAGCTGGGAATGAACAGGCCATTTGGCCCGATCTCGGTCGCTGAGGGCCTGACCAACGCTGAGATCAAGAAGAAGCTGGAAAAACTCAGTGAAAAGTTTGACACCAGAATTTTCTATCCTGCCAAATCAATACAACAGGGAAAGTTGAGGGAATTACTTGCTGGAAGGCATAAGGCCACTGAGCCCCAGGCAGGAACTGCTGAGAAAAAGGAACCTGTGCAGAAAGATGGGGCTTCTCCGGTTTCCCTGTCAATGGATCAGGATAAGAAAGTAGCATACCTGACAATCTCCAACACCAGGAATAACCTGATCAGCTACGATGTCCTGAAGGGGCTTGAAAAGAACCTGACTGAACTCTGGAACAGTAAGGAGATCAATGTGATTGTGGTCAGGGGATCCGGCGAAAACTTTTCGGCTGGTGCCCAGCTCACCCAGTTTTTCAGCGGACCAATGGATTTTGCTGAGAATGCGAGATTGGGCGAAAGGACGTTCCGTATGCTTTCGGAGATCCCGAAGATTACCATCGCCGAGATGAAAGGATATGTTCTGGGCGGAGGTTTTGAGCTGTCCATATGGTGCGACATGAGAATTTCCACCCCTGATGCCAAAATAGGTTTCCCCGAGGTTACACTGGGGCTTATACCGGGATGGGGAGGCAGCCAGAGACTTTCCAAGCTCCTTGGAATGTCAAGGGCAACTTTCCTGATACTCACCGGTGAGAGATTCGACGGAAAATTTGCTAGTGAAATAGGGCTTGTATCAAAATTGTATGCGGCAGACAGGATAGATGATGAAACCAGATCGTTTGCCGAAGATCTTGCGACAAAAGTTGCTCCAATATCAGCGGCTATAGCAAAACGCCTGATCAACAAAGGAAGCGACGTGCCAGCAGATAACGGTCTGGAGATGGAGACTATGGCCATGGGGCTTCTCTACGGCACCGAGGATCTCAAGGAAGGAATATCGGCTTTTCTCCAGAAGAGGAAACCGGATTATAAAGGAAGATAATCACTTCCTCAATTTTTCAATCAGGAAGTCACTTATTTCTATTGTTTTTTCATCCTTCGCGAGATTCGTGAAACATATCGGGCATGCGGTTACCACCCTTGAAGCACCTGTTTCCCTGAGTTCACCATATCTCTGTTCCGATATCTTTTCCGAAAGCTCCGGGAAGAGCAATTCGTTTGGTCCTCCGCAACACCTCGTTTTCCTTCCGCTCCTTGCCGGAAGGATCACTTCCGATGTCTGTCTCAGGAGATCCATTGGAGAATTGTATGGACATTCCCTCAGGACGAGGTGGCATGGTTCATGGAAAGTTACTTTTTCCCCGGATTTGCCGAAATCAAGATCCTTAATCAGATCGATGTAGTGAACCACCTCAAAATCGAAGTCCCTGACGAATTTTGGATATGTATTCTTCAGCAGGTCGAACGTATGGGGATCGATGGTTATGATTCTCTTGGCTCCGCTATCCTTCAATATTTTCGTAACTTTCTCCGCGTATATCCTGAATTGATCCGCGTAGCCGAGATCATAGATAAAGGTCCCCGGATATGGTTCGTTGCTCCCGAGGTATTTTACATTCAGTCCGGAAGATTCCAGGAGTTCAACTATATTTCTCAGGGACTGCGACATACGGGCATCAAGATCCCTGTCTCTCCTGTTGCTGATAAACCCTATGAGTGGGGGATGTTTGCCCACAAGGCCTGCCATGAATTTGGACATTCTCCTGCCCATCAGGTTTCTCAAAGAGTTGAGGCTCTTTGTGTATGGCATGAGCTGAAACATGTTTCCCGTATAGAGCAGGTCAGGAGAATTATCATTGAAGTTCAATCCTTCCGCCCATTTTGACGCTTTCTCCCTGACTCCGAGAGGATTCAGGTACTTCATTGTGGTTGACACAATCATCTTCGCCACGGGATTCTCATTTTCAGGAAGCATTCCCGACGCGATTATCTCCCTGGATGTGTGGCTTACGATACCTGCATTTACGCCGGCAGGGCATACATAAAGGCAGGCATAACAGTCAAGGCATGAGTAAAAGCTGTCTGAAACGTGAAGGATCCCGTCGCTTCCTGATCGCAGATCCTTTGCAAGTTCCTTCGCAACGAGAACCCGGCCTCTTGCTCCTTTCCACAGATCATATCCTGAAGGGGATAAGGTAGGACACACACTTTCGCAGAAACCGCAGCTGATGCATTTCCCCACCTCAGCTTCCAGCTTTTGCAGGAGACTTTCAGTCAAACATCTTACCTCTGTTCATTATGCCGTTGGGATCGAATGCCTTCCGGATAGTCTTCATTATTTCCATCGTGTACTGACTGCCGGTTTCCTCCAGCTCCATTTCCAGAAGTTCCTTCTTCTCTATCCCTATACCATGTTCCGCTGAGACACTGCCTCCGTGTTTAATGGCAATTTTCCCGAAATCGATCTGGAATCTGTCAATGCGTTCCATGTGTTCCCTGTTATCTAGGTCCGCATATATGTTGGCGTGTATGTTTCCATCCGATATGTGGCCGAATAGAGCAACCTTGAGGTGATGCTCCTTTACCTTTTCCTCGCTTTCCTTCAGTGCAGCGGACAACTCTGAAGCCGGAACAACTATGTCTCCGATTACCACTCTTTCGCTGTTGCTCTCTCTTTCGCTTAGAAGAGAGGAATAGGCACCTTTTCTTGCCTCATATATCCGATCCATTTCTGTAGGATCTGTAGTTATTTTTATACTTACAGGCCCAAATTCCTTGAGCACTTCTGCAGCATCTGAA
>JAJZOM010000053.1 GCA_021811505.1 Thermoplasmata archaeon
GGTAAACTTTTTAACACAGATATTCCAAGAACCAGTGGGTCATTACTGATCCAAGGGCTTAACTTAGCATTAACGAGAAAGAAAAATGTTGCGTTATCTCTGCTGATCCCTAGATTCAGTCCTTGTGGCTTTTCCAGCGAGTAAATAGAATAACTTGGGATGCTACTTTCACCAACCGCATTAAGATCAGCTGGTTTAGTGAGAAATTGTCCTCCGGTAAAAACGAGAGACCCAGTGATTATAATAATTACCAATATTTTCTCGTTTCGTTTGTTCATCGCTTACTCACCTATGCATACTTTCCTATATTAAAACCAATCGAGTCCGAGCCGTCACATAGATCATATTCTTGGGACACAACAATAGTGTAGCTTGCAGAATAAGTGAAATAGTTCAACACCGGGTTATTATAGGTAAATGCTATGGGAGATTCAGCCCACAGCAAATCCTACTTCTCCTGCAGGAATCACAGTACGTGTTAACAACTGACATGGTATTTCAGCGTATCGGTAAACTTTTTATAACGGTAAGCTCATCATTGCCTATGGACAATGAGAACCTTTTCACCTCACTAAATGCCGTTGAATATTATGTTGGATCGGCAAAACAATGGGCATATTATCACCAGCAGTCCATGGGATTCGACCTCAGGGC
The DNA here is from genome assembly GCA_021811505.1 of Thermoplasmata archaeon. The sequence goes on from JAJZOM010000053.1 coordinate 655, forward strand.
GTATGCCGGTCCTGAGACTGGCGTCAGGGACAGGGTCTCTTACCTTCTGCAACAGGGGAAAGTTAAGCTAATTTTCACCAGTTTTCTGAATTATGATTCACCAGTAGCGGATCACGTCAGGCTCCATGGAGATGGCGTCAAAGATATATCGATGGATGTTGAAAATATTGGCGATACCCTTGAGTTCGTGAAGAAAAGAGGAGTAGTAAAGATAAAGAACCAGCGGCAGTTAAAAGTCGATTCTGGGAATATCAGGACGGCTGAACTGACAACATATGGAGAAACCGTTCACACCCTGGTAGATTATTCTGAAGCCGGAGATGACCTCCCTCCGGGATTTGAGGTGGTTGACCGGAAGGGAAGGAATGTTGGTCTGAAAAAGATTGACCACATTGTTGGCAATGTGGAAGACAGGATGATGGATCAGTGGGTCAACTTTTACATAAAGGGTCTTGGTTTCAACCAACTGGTAAGTTTCGATGATAAGGATATCAGCACCGAGTATTCCTCTTTGCGCTCTAAGGTGGTACAATACGGAAACAGGAAAATAATTTTCCCGATAAACGAGCCTGCCGTTGGCCTGAAAAAGTCACAGATTCAGGAGTATCTCGACTATTACAACTCTCCGGGTGTTCAGCATATTGCACTTGAGACCGATAATATCATAAAAACAGTGTCGGAGATGAAATCGAGAGGTGTGGAATTTCTCTACACTCCTTCTGTATACTACAATGAACTGGCGGACAGAATTGGAAAAATTGATGAAAAGATCGAAACACTTGAGAAACTTAATATCCTGGTTGACAGAGATGATGATGGCTACTTATTGCAGATATTCACCAAACCAATTGGCGATAGACCTACGTTCTTCTATGAAGTGATACAGAGGAAGGGTGCCACATCCTTTGGAAAGGGTAATTTCAGGGAACTTTTCCGATCTATTGAGGCAGAACAGGAAAAGAGAGGTAACCTATAAGCATGAAAATTGGGTGTATTGCAACTGACGATGGGCCAAAGGCAGTTGTGCTCCATGACAAAAAATATTACGACATTGCCGAGATCATAGGTGAAGACCTGATCGAAGCTGAGAGGTCATTTTTTTATTCAATACAGAAGAATGCCAGTAAAATACATAGATTCTTTGCCGAAGAAGAATTCGATAACAGGCAGACTTGCGTCCCGAATTCCTATCTTCTTCCTATTCCATACATAAATCAGATCCGTGATTTCTACGCGTTTGAAGAGCATGTGAGAAATGCGCGCAGTAAACGTGGCCTTGACATACCGGCAGAATGGTATGAATTTCCGGCATACTACTATTCAGGGAATTCCTCACTCTACCCGAGTGATTCGGTTATCCCATATCCTGGTTTTACATCGGAACTGGACTTTGAACTGGAGGTTGCTGCCATCATCGGTAAGGAGGGCAGAAACATACCTCCGGGAGATGCCTGGGAGTACATATTCGGCTTCGTCCTGATGAGTGACTGGAGTGCCAGGGATCAGCAGCGTAAGGAGATGAAGATAGGCTTAGGACCATCAAAGAGTAAGGACTTCGCTACAAGCTTTGCCAGATTTTTCGTTACCACTGATGAATTTCAGAGGAGAATAGACGAAGAGAGCAAAATTAACGTTGAATTGTGGGCAACAGTTAATGGCAGGGAATACACCAGGAACAATCTCAACACGATTCACTGGACGTTTCCTGAGATGATATCGTGGGCTTCCATGGATGTTACACTGAAACCCGGCGACATAATAATGAGTGGTACAGTTGGAAACGGCTGCATACTTGAACTCGGGCATGAAAAATTTGGCTGGCTGAAACCGGGAGATAGTGTCAGATTCGGATCAGACGTCCTGGGAACACTGGTAGGCAATATAGGTTAGGAGATAAATATGGTATTTTACGTCAAGCAGGGAAAAATGCCGGAAAGCAGACATACGTACAGCGACAGAGATAACATACTGAGGGAAGAGCTATTCGGAGAGGAGAGTTTTGATGGACCATACTCACTGATCTATCACACTGGAGAACCTACCAGGGTAAGGAACGTACGAAATGAACCCCGTAAACCACTTTCCGAAGGTTCTGTTTCAGAGATGAGGCATCGTCATTTGAAAGGATTTGATCTACAGAGAGAGGGAGATTTTGTCTCAGGCAGACAGTACCTTATGTTCAACTCAAAAGTCTACCTGGGTATCATTAAGCCCGGATTGGATCATAAGGGGCTATATCGCAGTGCCCTCATGGAACAGCTGTTTTTTGTACACCATGGGCACGGGAAATTGCATTCTACACTTGGTATCCTTGATTTCAAGGAAGGCGATTATGTTTACGTGCCAAAAGGCACGACTTATACTATGCATTACTCCGCAGATGCTGAGTTCTTTTTCCTGGAATCAGTGGATCGCATCGGCATCCCGAAAAGATATCTCAACGAGTACGGACAGATCAAGGAAGGATCGCCATACTACTCAAGGGACATCAGGTATCCTGTTCTGGATGACAATGCAAGAAACCCCGAAGACTTTTCTGTTTATGTAGACTACATGGATTATTACCTTGTGGAGGAACGAGATGAAAACCCCTTTGACGTCGTGGGATGGGATGGCTACCTATATCCATGGGCGATAAACATTTCAACAATGAGCCCAATAGTTGGAAAACTACATCAACCACCGCCAGTGCATGAAACATTCAGTGGTAAGTCCTTTATGGTGGGAACGTTCCTGCCAAGAAAATTTGATTTTCATCCAAAGTCTATCCCAATCTCATACTACCACAGCAACATCGACACGGACGAAGTCCTATTTTATTCGTCTGGTAATTTCATGAGCCGTAAGGGCATTTCAGAGGGTTCCCTTACGCTCCATGTTAGGGGACTGATACATGGCCCACAACCTGGTGCAGTTGAAAATTCCATTGGCAAAGAAGATACGGATGAAGTGGCGGTCATGGTAGAGACCTATGAACCTCTGAAAATGACGAAGGGGGCACTGAAAGTCGAGGATCAGAGTTACATGTATTCATGGTACCGTTGAAAGCGATTTTCCACGTAATATATATCACCATAATAAACATAATATATTTTACAAAACATTATCAGGAATGCCCGTTAGCGTTGTTCATGCAAAACTCAAGCATGACGGGTGCTGGTCCGAATTAACCGAATCTCACGAGGATTTTTTTGTTTCTAATGTGAACCTTTCGATGAACAGCCTTGAAAAATCAAGCAGTGCTTCTGTTCTTATACGTGTTCCCAGACAAAACGACTTTATGGAGTTCAAGAACGCGATTAAGCGAAGCAATTCTATTAGATCGATAAATCAGATTCTTAACATATCTAATTCGAGAAACAACCACCTGAATTTTCTCAACTTTTCCGGAATATATGGTAATACGATTGCGACTATCATTTTTGAAGAAGGATCTCCCTACTTCCATTATCACTTCGAAAATGGCATTGAATACTGGACTTTTCTTGTCAATTCCCGTAACATTCTTTCAGAGATAACCGAGAGATTTTCACAGATATCAACCATTAAGAGCTTGGAAGTTGAGAGGATATCAAATGATATGATTCTTAGAATCCTCAGTGAGAATTCTACAAGTCTTGTCCAGGCATTTATGACAAAACTGCAGTGGGATATTCTCAAGAATGCGTACAGATCAGGATACTATGAGAAACCACACAAAATCAGTACTACTGAGCTATCGAAGAGAGTTGCCCGGTCTCCGTCTACCGTTAATGATCATCTCCGTACAATAGAGAAAAAAATTATGGATATACTTTTAGGAAATTCCTGAGAATTTTTATGGAGAGCAGTTTCCCCTAAGTGACGGCAACCTCCCCTATGGTCTCATTTACCACAAATCCGTAGATGCTTGCAGATATGGCAACGAAAAGGGCAGCTATGATGAAACCGTCAAAGAATGATTTTGTGAATAGCAGAAGGAAACCGGTAATTATAGGGGCCAACGATGATCCCACATATCCACCGAAATTCATCACACCTCCAACTGCTCCAACGTTCTCTTTCGTGGTTATTGAAGCGACGAGCATCCATGTGTTTCCGCCAGCTATACCGTAAGTGAATAGGCTAAGTGTGAGAACTATTAGTGATACAAGAACAGAAGGTGTTATGCTGGCAAAGAACACTTCGGTAGTGAGTGCTGCGCCTATGATTATCAGGGTTTTTCTTGCTTTAAACGGCGCCCATTTTTTCGATACTATCAGGTAATCCCCCATTTTCCCTCCGAAAAAGAATCCGATTGCTCCCCCAGCCAGAGGCAGGGTTGCATAGAATCCGGTTGTCAGGATGCTTAGATGGTACGTTATTATGAGAAAAGAAGGCATCCACGTCAGCAGCATGAAGGAGACGTAAACAAGGAAGAAATTACCGATAAGCAGGCCAATGGTGCTCTTATATTTGAAGAGATCTTTCCACTTGATCTTGTTCGCCGCGATATCCGCAACCTTTCCAGAGTTACCCGAAATATAGTCTAGCTCCTCTTTGCTGGCCCTCTTTTCCTCTGACGGATCATGATAGTATATCCACCAGAAAATCGCTACTATGGTAGCAAAAAAACCTGTGAGAACGAACATCACCGGATATCCGTAGTAATAGATCATCGCTCCAATCAAAGGACTTGCAAACATCGGCCCCACAAAAACTCCAGTTAGATAGAATCCGATTGCCTGTCCACGTTCCTTTGCGGGGAACCAGTAAGAAGTTGTTTTTGCACTTGCAGGAAACGAAGGAGATTCTGCCACACCAAGGAGTAGCCTCAATCCCAGGAACGAACCAAAGCTGTTTCCAAGTGCAGTGAGTATAGACACAAATCCCCAGGCGCTTATTGAATATCCATACATCTTCTTTGCCCGAAGTTTGTCCACCAGATATCCCATTGGCAACTGCATAATTGCGTATGACCAAAGAACCGACGACAGGATTATACCCATCATACCTGCATTGATTCCATAATCTTTCTCGATGAATGGTGCAGCATATGCTATATTAACACGATCGATGTAATTCACCATGGCCCCAAAAAATAACAGGAGCGCGACAATCCAACGCCAGTGTCCGATTTTTTTATTTTCAATTCTAACCATATTATGACCTCTCAAGCTGTGAAACTTTTTTTGCTATCGTGAGTATATTTTCTCGATCTTTGCCTTCTGGCACCAAGAGTGGACGCCTTGCGACGCCAACAACCCACCCAGAATTATTCATGACAAGTTTTATTCTGGCCGGCATATCTGGCTTAAGAATCTCCCTGACAGCGGGAAGAATAACTTCGTGTAACTTCCGGGCCGTTTCGTAATCACCTTTCTTCACCGCATCAAAAATTTTTATTGAAGTTGCAGGCAGAACAGTGTTTATTGCGCATATCGAACCAACAGCACCTAGCATGAATGAGGGGAACAGCATGTCATCAATCGCTGTGAAAACAGGTAATTTAGAACTGGCCTGGGCCAGGAGATCTCCCAGAGCATGTATGTCCCCTCCACTTTGTTTTACGCTTGCTATGATTCCTTCTGATGCCATTTTTAGTAGAATATTCGGAGACGGAATATTCCATGGTACTACATTGTACACAATAATCGGCATGCCGGTTTTTTCGTGAATTTCGGAATAGAATGCACGTATTCCCGCATCACCATTACTGAAGAGATAGTGTACAGGAGTTATCATGAGTGCATCCACACCAATCTTTTTCAAGGCCAGACCTTTCTTTATTACCTGAATTGTTGAATCGGCAATTATTCCGCCTATTACCGGTATCCTGTCTCCTGTAGCTTCCTTTGCAATTGAGCAGAGTTTAACGAGTTCCTCCAGAGAAAGTGTTTCTCCTTCTCCAGTGCTCCCTCCAACTGAAACTCCAGAAATCCCCAGTTTCAGCATCTTTTCAACTTCTTTCCCGAACAGTCCGTAATCTACCTCTCCCTCGTCATCAAAAGGAGTTACGAGAGGCGGCACGATCCCAAAAATGCGTTTTTGGAAATCACTTCTTTCCATTGAAAATCATGTCTGGGGATATATATAATAGAAATTACGTAAATGTCCGTGTATCACTTTAATAACCCAGACTCAATGAAGAAATATGATTGAAAAACCCAGATATCAGGACCTGACTAATTACATGGGATATGGTTCCGGGGATATTTTAAATGATCTGGATCCAGCATCATCAGATCTTCTAGCTAGAATTCGATCCATGACGCCTGAGGAGGTCAAGATAAAGATTGAGGTGGCATCAAATGCGTTCGATTTCTGGTCCTCTGTGCCGTCTCCGAAAAGAGGCGAAATACTCCTCAAAGCCGGCGAGATTATGGAATCTGAGAAGGATTCGATCGGCAGACTAATGACTGATGAAGAAGGAAAAACCCTGAGGGACAGCATCATTGAAGTTACAAGGAGCGCCCTCACTTTGAAGTTTTATGGTGCCCTTGCTTTTAAATTCGGAGGGTCAACGTTTCCCTCTGCTGACACAGATACCAGGATTATGACCATACGCAAACCTCTGGGAACAGTTGCACTGATAACGCCCTGGAATTTCCCGCTATCAATCCCCGTATGGAAGACCGCACCAGCACTGGCAGCTGGAAATACGGTCATTATCAAACCTGCATCAAAAACTCCGCTCATGGTTGCAAAACTTAAGGATATACTTATGAGGGCTGGATTGCCTGATGGAGTGTTCAACATAGTAGTAGGTTCAGGTTCATCAATCGGCAACACGATATTTTCCAGCAAACTAGTTTCCGCCGTTTCATTTACCGGATCAGTGCCGGTTGGAAAGGGAATTTATAAAGCCGTTGGAGAAAAACCTAACATGTCGAGAGTGCAACTCGAACTTGGAGGAAAGAATGCAATGTATGTGGATGAGTCTAGCGACATTGCGAGGGCGACTGAATTTTCAATCAGAAGTGCATTCGGGCTTACAGGACAGTCCTGCACCGCAACGAGCAGGCTTCTGGTACATCACAATATATATGATAATTTAAAGGCCGCCATCTTGAATAAACTGTCGGCATGGAAAGTTGGATCAGGAGTTAACCCCGAGACTAACATGGGACCTGTGGTTGACAAGGCACAAGTGTCCACTGATTTAGACTATATTGGATTTGGTCAGGAAGATGGTGCCAAGCTTATATTTGGTGGAAAAACCCTTGGACATGAACTCTTCCTTCAGCCAACGCTGTTTGAAAACGTTACGGAAGACATGAGAATCTTCCGGGAGGAAATATTTGGGCCGGTCCTCGGAATGACCATCGTAAAAAATATAGATGAGGCGATAGAACTCTGCAATTCTGTCCCATACGGCCACACAGCAGGGATAATCAGCAACAATAACATCTCTATAAACAGGTTCGTAGAGGGGGTTGAAGTAGGGGTTGTTAAAGTAAACAAACCAACTGTGGGACTTGAGCTCCAGGCCCCCTTTGGAGCGTTCAAGGAATCAGGGGCAAACACGTGGAAAGAAATGGGGGAAGAAGCCCTTGATTTCTACACAAAAGAAAAGACGGTATACTGGGGATGGTGACATGAAAAGTCAATTTCCAAATGGCTATCCGGAGGATTTCCTGGCTTGATTCTCTGGTTAGAATTAAACACGGTGCGGAAATAATTTCGGGATCAAAAGTTTACACCGGTTATGTTTTGTTGCTTGCAGAAACAAAAGTGTTTCGCAATTTCCCGAGTTTCTCGATCTCAATTATAACTTCATCGCCGTGCTTAACCCAAACCTGCTTTTCTGGTGGGTATCCAAGTATGACACCTTCAGGCGTACCTGTAAGGATCACATCTCCAGGTTCAAGCGGGAAATGCTTCGATATGTAATGGATAAGATAATCACATGAAAAAACCATGTCCGATGTATTGGAATCCTGTCGAATTTCTCCATTAAGGGTTGTCCTGATGTCAAGGTCATTCGGATTTCCCACCTCATCCCCTGTAACAACGTATGGACCCACTGGGGTAAATTTTGGGCTTGCCTTTCCAAGGAGCCATTGCCCGTTAAGAAACTGGAGGTCACGTGCTGAAATGTCGTTGGCTACAAAATATCCGAAAACGTGATCGAGTGCTGATTCCTTGGTAACATTAAAAGCTCTTTTCCCAATTAGTATAGCAAGTTCACCTTCATAATCTATCTTGTTGGAAACTTCTGGTATTGGCACTTCATCATCATTTGCCGCAATCGTGTCAGAGAATTTGCTGAATATTACCGGTGTTTCAGGAATCTTCATGTTTGTTTCCTGTGCGTGTTTTCTGTAATTAAGTCCAATGCACACAACCTTCCCGGGATTCTCGGCGCATGGACGGAATGCGACTTCATCTTCTTTTAAAGCCACACCAAAAAGTTTCTTGTTATGTGTCTTAAAATCTGATATCAGCCTGGATTCCAGATCAGAGTTATCCAGGAGTTCAGATATCCCCTGAATTCCAGCATAATAATGTCCAACCACCTGTTGAAATATATCCATTGGAATTATTCGATCGCCAATTCCAATTCCCAGTTGTTTTCTGCCCGCGTGAACGATGTTTGCATACTTCATTGATATCCGACTTCTGCCTAAAAAGTGCTGATTATATTAATCTTAAGTTTGCAGGTTGGCTGAAACATAATCGCGCCTGTTCATCAACCTTTTACTGGAAATCTTTTTAGAGAAGAGCATTGTGATTCTCGTTTACAGTCCATCTGCCAGATTCTGCGCGAAGGCCGAGGATTGAACAGTTTTTGAACACGGGACGATTTGGGAGTTGGCCTACAAATTTGCTGTAGAACATTCTGATGACTCCGCCATGCGTAACGACAAGCAGTCTTTTGTCAGGATATTCTGAAATTATATCCTCTATCGCTCCACTTATCCTCTGCTCAAAATCAGCCAGCTTTTCCGCACCAGGTACTTTGTCTAGTTCACTGCTAAGAATTGAGTCCATCCTGAATCCGAATTTTTCTTCTATCTGTGAACTGTTCAGACCCTCAATCTCTCCACATCTCCTCTCCCTTAGATTTTCATTGAGGATTATGGTATGCCCGTTTCCTAACGCTATTGTGGCAGTTTCTATAGCCCTGCGTAAGTCACTTGAGATAACAATATCAGGTTTTATGCTCCGGATTGTCCAAGACATGTCCAGAGATTGATTCACACCAGCCAGATTCAACGGTTCATCAATTGAACATTGCCAGATGCCGGTCTTATTTGAATTCGTTTCTCCATGACGCATCAGAAAAAACGCCGGATGATTCAAAGTCACAAAAGATAATGAAGATGTAATATATTATTTATATCACTAATTTACAGAATCCGACAGACCAAGCCAGAATTTCTCCTCAAGTGACAGGATTCCGTTAGCGCCCTTCATGAACTTTTCTCTCGCTTCTGGATTGTCCTTATGAGTACCGAGAATATTTTCCATGGCTTCTTCGTGATGTTCCTCGAGTTCTCTATGAAAAGAGAAATATCTGATGTCCATTTTCGAATACTGATGGTGGCGTTCAGTCCAGATTTTCATTCCGGCAAGAATTTTGTCCCACATGGGAATGGCCATGTTTTCCAGTCCGAATTCAGCCCCAAGCGCCTCAAAATGATCTCCTGCGAAATATGTTCTCATTCCGTCAAGCCACGCCTTCGTGTTCCGTAACTGCTCCCTCTTAACCATATCCCCTGGTTCAATGCCGATGCTTCTGAGATACTTTCTGTAGAGCAATTCATGCCTTTTGTTAGGATCATTATCCCCAAGCTCTGAGACAAGGATCGTGGTCAGGTTCGCAGCATCATTTTCGTCTGGAGTGTTCACCAGAAGCACAGACAGAATTGATGGCCACTCACGAGTAAAGTGGTAGAATTCAATAGAAAAGCGCCTGAATTCATCCTCTGAAATCTCTCCCCTCGCGAATCTGTCAATGAATTCATTGTTCGTTGCCTTGTGCTTCTTGACAAAATCATAAGTTTCCTTATAAAAATCCTGAGTTTGATACATAGATCAATTCTCCCTAAGATATAAGGAATTAATATTATATATAGATAACTAAAAGAAAATAATCAATAATATTTTCTCCTGCAGAAACCGCTCAGATGCCACTCAGGCCATGAAAACCAGGTGGCATTGCTGATGTCGTAAGACCCAGGAAGGCAAATATCATGACTGATAAGATCCCCCAGACGATAAATGATAATATAACGGAAAAAACTGCTATGGCGAATCCTCCAAGCAAACCGGTATCGAATATTGAGCTGTATAGATATATCAACATGAAAAGTGCAACCAGCATTGCAAGCATAATCGCAAGCGGCCCGAGAAATGGAGCTAGCACAACCGCCACGACAAAGAAGAAGAACAGCGTGACCAACGGAGCGACAAGAGATGCAATCAGTGCTTTCCCAAAGGTTGTCTTCCTGCCTGCAATGATTCTTGCAGAGAAATAAATGGGTATTGAAATTATGACCCATACCAGGAGAAATACCATTGCAATTCCAATTAGCGAAGCTAGTGAAAGATTTAACATCAACCTTTATACACCAACCACTTATTTTTGATTATGGTGCAATTGCAACATGACAATAATCTCTCATGATCCGGAAAGACTCAATTCTCCCCCTCTTTAAATATCGAGC
>JAJZOM010000099.1 GCA_021811505.1 Thermoplasmata archaeon
TCATTTCCCCAGTATCCCAGAAGAATTATGTAAACCGAGAGAAGAACTGACTGGATTGATACTATCCTGATCTTGTGTGAGATAAACGTTCCGAGCTGTGCCCAGATTGCACTCAGGATTATTGCCGCGATGATCAGGTCCAGGATCTGCTGCGTGTTCACAGGAATCCCCCCGCAACGAACAGGATCACCGAAAGAACTGAGAGGATGAAGGAGAGGGCCAGGAAATCGGTTATCTTGAATATCCTTATCCTTGCAATGCTCTGCTCAAGCAGGACAAGCAGTACAATGAGCATGACCCATTTCAGGAGCATTATGGGGATATCCATCAGTGACCCGATCAACCCCGGCTGGAGCCCCCAGGGGAAGATGAATACGTTTAGGAGAAGGGAGCCGAGGAGGTATTGCTTTATCAGTGAGGAATACCGGATGAAGAACACATTTTTCCCTCCGTATTCATAGGTTCTTCCATCTTCGATCATGCTTAGTTCCGAGAGTCCACCGCCCTCGACTGGAAGTTTTCCTGTTTCAAAGATGAAGAACAGGAGGAATGCGATCGATGCAAGGATGTGGGTAAGGGAGAGGAAAAGATACGAGTTTGTGGAAAGATCTGCGCTTGTTATGTAAGGGTTATTGGTGCCGGTTTCTATGGCAACTGCAAAGAAGACAACGATCAGCGTCGGTTCGGCCAGTGCAGAAAAAACAGCTGATCTTCCGGCTCCCATTGCCGAGAAATTGCTCTGTGTATCAAGGGCTCCGAGGATCATGAGAACGGAAGCAAGCGTGAAGAGCATTGCTCCCCCGAGGAAATCTGCAAGGGGGGCGAAGATCGTGTATCCGGGCTGGACGGGTATCAGGAATGCCAGGAGGATCATTATGCCAAGAACCAATAACGGGGCATTCTTGTGTATGAATCCTGATCCGCTGCTGATAACAGGCTCCTTCCTGAAGAGTTTTGCCAGATCGTAGTAAGGCTGAAGGATGGGTGGGCCCCGCCTGAATTCAGTTCTTGCCTTGATGTTTTCATATATGCCGGCTATGAGTGGAGAAATCAGTAAAATACCGATAACCTGAATTGCAGTCTCAAAAAAAATTTGCAGCATTTTTGTCAAACACTTACCATTAGATCAAGAACTGGAGGAGGGATGTTTATGGTATATTAAAATAATCAGTATGCGGATCGCGACGGCACAAATTGGGAAAAATAGGGGTTCCCTCACAGACATGGACATGCCGGAAATCTTTGAGTGCTACAGCGGCAGAGATGATTCCCTTAGTGTTCATTTCCAGACTTCCTCGTTCCTAAAACATGCAGAAGTGCAGGAAATTGGTGGGAATCCAGCCAGACCGTGCCGGTGCTCACATGCTCAAAGTGCAAGAGCCACAACGTGACTTCGGGCACGGATCGGAATCCGGTTCAGATCGAAATTCATGCGGAAACCGCAGGAGTTCCCTTGGTTCATGAAACGGCGGCGACACAGGGAGAGGGGTCATGGGGAACCCGTCATCAGGAGGTTTCCGGCCGGGATTCCGGCGGTGACACTGCCCTTTTAAATACTGAAAATGGGGATCTTCCAGGACAAAACAGCCAGAATCACCCTGAATCGAAAAGTCAGGCCATCGAGGCTGCCGAAGATCTTGCAGCTGATGCCTTCAATGTATTCCTGGACGTCGCAACAGATCCTGCAAAGATGAAGGTCCTGGAATCGGATCCCGAACTGAATGTCAGGTTCAAGCAGCTGATGAACACCAGGATCCCGGACGTGGACATCGGGAAGGTGACTGAGAAGGCTGCCAGAAAGAGGAAATGGTCAGAACCGGTGCCGGAGCTGCAGGAGAAATCGATGAAGCTGAGGCAGGAGGCCTCGGAAAAGGGAGAATGTGCAAGCTGCGGTAAGAAACTCGGGGGAAACCAGATCTATTACTGCGGTGAGGACTGCAAGTCAGAATTCTATTCGGCGCATCCGACGTCCGTCAGGTGGAACGACCTCAGATCGCAGGCCCTGAGACGAGACCAGGATAAATGTGTCAAGTGCGGGAAGCCAGCTGAAGAAGTAGACCACATCAGGGAGATATGGGAAGGCGGACCTGAGTTTGATCTGGAAAATCTGCAGTCGTTATGCCACGTCCAGAAGACAAACGAAAACAGGAGAAGGAAAAATTAACAAGAACAAACAGCGTAAAGGATCGGTTAACAAGGCAAGGATAAACAGCACTTCGAAGCCCAGAACTTACAGCGGGGAAATCAAGAATCCACAAACAAAGAAGGAAACGGGAAGAGTGTTCTTGATAGAAGAAGGCAATAGTAATAACACCAAGTATGGAACCATCGTGCCGGTGGCTGCCATGGCAGCACTGACCGCCATTCTTTCTCCAATTTGGAATGCAATTGTGGATGGCCTCGGTTTGACCGGCATCCCCCGCATCGGGAATATGGTGGGTTCTAGTCGGAGTTGCCGGGATCGTGGGCTCCGTCTTTCTGCTCATCTACGGCTTGTCTCTTAATTTCTGAAAACTGAGCGTTGACCATCTTATTTTGAGAGTTAGGTCTCAATAGATCTGCGAACCATGTTTCCAATAAGAGAGAGCGAATGATGATACCATAAAGGGGCAAATGGTGCATCCTAGGGCTGTTTCTGTGCGGCGGTTTTACGGGTTTCTTAGAAAGTATATCAAGCAGGTTCCCAACCTGCGATAATACCGGATTTGTAATAAGAGGGAAAAAACTTTTAGCTAACCCGAGATAAATTGGCATGTGTTCTCTTTGTGACTTGGGCCCACCAAGCAGATACGAGAGAAAAGAATGCACGTGCGACTGTCTTTTTCTCTCACAGGGTGAGACATGTTCCGAATGCGGGCACGTTCAGAATTCGTGGTCCGGTGTTCCTCTCTACTGAACACTCTTATGTATTCTTTGTAAGGCTATTTCTTTGGGTGAAATACTTGTTCGGGATAAAATACGAAGGCGAAACAATACTACGGGAGATTAATTTGTGTGATCCTCCTGAGTCAAACCCAATTTGCACTGACGAATCCGAGAAATGAATTTATATAGAATTCGGCTTTACAATTTCCATACCGAAGTACCTGTATTTTCGATAACGGATTAGTGGGTACATGACAGGAAATAATATTGGAAGTATAAAGCCGACATCTATTGATTGGCATATTTGGATGTCATGTAACCTTTCCTGCAAATTCTGTTTTAAGACGAGTGAAGGTTTTCTCAATACTCTCCCTGAGAATAGTGCAAGTAACCTTACTCTCTCAGAATCGCGAGAGGTCCTTGAAATCCTTTTTTCTGAAGGGTTTGAAAAAATTACATTCGCCGGAGGAGAACCAACACTCTATCCTTATCTTCCAGAAATAATGACTTGTGCCAAAGAAATTGGATTTACAGTTATGCTGGTTACCAATGGTCATCGCATAAGTGATCAATACCTTGACAAAATCGTGAAATCGGTTGATGCAATCAAAATCAGCATTGACAGTCCCGATGAGATCACCCAACTCAACTTAGGAAGGGGAAAGGGCGATCATGTTACCAAGGCAGTCGAAGCATCACTCAAAGTGAAAGCGCACAACATTCCTCTCATGATTAACACTGTAGTCACATCATTGAACTATCAGCAGGACATGTCCCCAATCATCGAGTTACTTAAGCCAGTCAGATGGAAGGTATTCCAGGTTCTACGTGAAAGGGGGGAAAATGATCATTTCCAAGCCTGGTGCACGGATGCACAGTTCCAAGAGTTTGTTTTTCGTCATGAAAAGTATTCCCCAGTAGCAGAATCTAACGATCTTATGCGTGGATCCTACGTGATGATGGATCCTATCGGTAGATTCATGCAAGATTTGACTGGAGGATACCTCTACAGCAAGTCGATATTGCAGATTGGGGTAGAGGAAGCTTTGCGTGAAGTTGGATGGGACGCTGTTCGTTTTCTTAAAAGGGGAGGCTTATACCAGTGGAAATTTGTGTGACTATAAATTATACCACGAAAAAGCGACCTGACAATTGATACATTTTGTCATGTCTAAGATCAATAGATTCTGTGTTAACTTTTAAGTCAAGACTTAACGTCCCTCGCGTACTCAATCCTTTTTTCTTAGACCGTTATTTAAAGGTGTATAGAAAAGCTGTCAATTCTAGGTGATACTTAACACTAATTTTGGGGAGCATCGTAGGATCATCAGATAAGTTTTAGGTCAATATGCCAGTTCTAATGGATACGGAAGTTTATGTAATCACGAATAATTTAGTGCTACTCAATAAGGTGTGACTTTCTAGATGGGTTCTCGTAATTTAAAATCGAATGTTCTTGATCAGATTTTAACTGATACGGAGAATTGGGCTATCTCTGCAATGGAAGATTTGAAGGTTTATTACACTCTTCATAGAAACGAGGACGTTTCCAAACGAGTTGGCGTCGAGTTTATTCAACGAGCCCTAGAAAAAGCGATAAAGCTTGATGTGCAGTTGTTTAGAATGATTCTAATATCTACAAACTCTCCTTCACCCCCTCCTTCCTCAACAATATTGGACAAAAGCGAAGTCAAAGAGAGCCTTAATCCAGAATTTCTTCGGTCGATCGGTCACTTTTTTTCCTCGATTCAGAAACTGAAGGATCCGCGAGCTTTCGGCCACGAACCATGTACCATTTTGATGGGACAACTTAGGGATTCTATTCCTTCTCACGAATATATGCAGCGTTCATTGGCTTTGGAAAGGGAAACCATGAATGCGTTGATTTCAATCAATAAAGTGGATAAAGGAGATTCGGAAGTTTACTATGCATTTGAAAGCAAATTAAGGCTCTATGAGACTGAACTGTTAGAAGCGTCACTGGAAAGCAATCTTTCATTTAGCGATACCATTAGAAAAGTCACAAAATTGAGGGGACTCAAACCAAAGGATGAATTCGGATTTCTGGTCTACAGTGTTGTACTGCTTCGTTTGCTCCATACGATATTGGGACATTTGGCCCTGTTTACACCAATGAAGGTTTTTGATGACGATATTAGAGAGTTTGACTCGATGTTCTCAGAGATACATAACGAATTCGTAGAGCGAAAGCTAGAGTCAGAGACATTCAAACATTTTAGGAAACTAATGGACGGGGTATTAACGATATCCAGCTATTTTCCTCTCTGTCGGTATCTAGGAGTAAATTATTCAAATCTAAAGTACCCGGAGGATAGAAGGAAAACATCTAACCACAACAAAGCATCTGACTTAGATATGTTGAACGAAGCAGATGATTTCTTTGTCCTAGCATCAAAGGAAATACAGGATGCATTGGCAGAGCTTCTCGACTGTACTAAGTTCTTTCGGACCTACATTTTTTACGAAGACGGGACTGCCGAGTAATTATCACATTGCCCTCATGAAATCGAAAGAATCCATCCCAAGGGTGTTTGCTTAAACCGAAGTCATGAACAGGGATCAATGGGCCGGCCACTTCTGAAGCACATTTATCGAAACTCCATCAAGCAGAGCCTTGACTGCAAAGGTATGCCTTAATTTGTGTGCATTGACCTGGAGATCTTCGGGTTCCTGAATCTTCTTCAGGCATTCATCCACAGACTGCCTCTTTAACGGAAACAATGAGATTTCTTGCTCCCGGTAAATGTAGTGGGCAACGGCGAACACTGTAATGCCGATTTTTTATACAGAATGAAGGAAAGCATAATTCTTGATGTCAATAATTGAAGACTGTGGTATTGATTATTCACAATGAAATCTTATCAACGATATCGTCCAGGAAAGTGGTTTTGTCACCTACTGTCCTCATCTCGTTTCCCATGGAATTCCTGAACGAGACAACTTCAACCCGCTTACCCTTCTGCTTCACTCTTTTTATAGCTTCTATATAGTCTGAATCCCCGGAAACGATAATTGCTGTGTCGAATCCGTTCTCCCAGGCAAGGCTGATGAAATCGGTTGCGAGGGCAATATCGATACCTTTCTCCCACTTCTCCTCTCCCCCATCAGGATTGATGTAAACTCTCAGTGGTTTGGAAACAACCTCGAAACCCGCTGTTTTAAGTTTATACAGAAAACCCTGATAAGCCGGACCGGATTCTGCATCTTCTGAGCCATAATAATACGGCCTTATGAAGTCCCGTCCATTGCATAGATAATCCCTTAATTTTAGATAGTCTATCCTGAAGTTTTTTCCGGTTTCGTGATTGAAATTCTGTATGCTCCTGAAAACATTTGAACCGTCGATGAACATCATCACTCTTTCAAACTGATTCATAACTGTCATTGTCAAGGGAGTATTTTTCAATTCCGTCACGCTTGATTGCTGAGTGCCTGCAGAGGGGGGACAACATCAAAAGATTTTAAGAGAGGAGCGGGAACGATTAGACAAAATATGTGTCGAATCGAAATGAATCACGCGTTAACTTTTGAGTTAAAACTTAACGGGATTTATATACTCATTCCGGGGACTGGCGGGAAGATCTCCCTCAAAGCGGATCAAAAACGTTAAGTTTTGTCACGGACTTAACATCGCATTGAAACCGATAGTAAGATCTTCGGAGAAGTTTCAGGTCAGGATCCTCAGGCCTGCCGAGTTCGAGACCCTGAGGGAGGCAATGGAACCTGACGTGAGGAAGATATGCACTTCCCTCCTTCTTAGCGGGATGCGTTATGCCGAGATGCAAAGATTCAGGGAGAACCCGGACTGGCTGGACGGGAGATTCATTCATCTTCCGAGGGGATCGATGCTCAAGGTCAAGGCAAAGCAGCGTGAACGCGCAATTCGACTGAGCGACATGGGCAGGACCCTGGTGAAAGATCTCTTCCAGGTCCCTCATCCGTTGCCTGCGCTCGCTGCATTCGACATGAAGCTGAGAAGGCTGTCGAAAAGGATCCTCGAGGGAGCTCCGGTCAACAACAAGACGTTCAGGAAGACATGGGAATCCTGGTTAGTGTTTTATTATCCCGACAAGGCATTGCAGATTGCATTGAGCCAAGGACATACGACTACGACGCAGTACGAGCACTATCTGAACATTCCGTTTGAGGGCAACGACAGGAGAGAGATGAGGAAGTGGGTGGAGGGGTGGATTTGATCAGCCCGCATATCCCTGATCCGATTGATCTAAATGCCCTTAGAACCCTGTACTCTTCAAACCGAGCTTTAAAACAACGCCAAATTTACGTGTTCAATGAAGTTGAAAGCATCTTAGATCACCCAACCCTTCCTGGAGAGCTAGCAATAAACACTACAGAAAAAGAAACAATAGATCTATATTGCGAATATAGGGCCTGGATTTCCTTTTCAGAAGCTCTAAACAGGATCTGGACCACAGTGGAATTGCATAAAAAGGATGTTAACAATTCACTTGAGCTCAGGGAATTCAATATTGGGTTCTCAAACTCCTCCACTATCCCGAATCTGCACTACGCAAATATGGCATTGCTGTTATCATATCTGGTGGCCATCGGCGTGATTCCTATTCGAAAGAATGAAAGAGAAAATTGGTTCTTGGTTCGACAGGATTCATCATACAGGGCGTATGCCAAAGGAGACTACGTACAAAAATTGAGGCTTAGCACAAGTTCGAAAAATTGGCATGAATTGATCATCGCCCTGAGTCAAAGAATGGCCATTGAAACCCAATCAGATCTTCCAATAGACAAGGTAGACTGTGTAAGAAAGGCTAGAAATTATCTGCATTACTCACTCTTATCAAGTTCTAGCCTGCTTGCACAAATTGGAGAACTATACTATGGAAAATGTCTTTCAGTGTCAAAACAACTTTGCTCGGCGGTTTTCAATATCCTCACTTCCGATATCGGACTTCAATCTCAGAACCAATCTGAGAAGCGGTTTCAACAACTAATGCCTGAGTGCAGTAACTTAATAACAAGATACAGTAACTCCGCAAGCATAATCACATTGCAAAGAAAAGTACCGTGCTTGGCAAATCTGCCATGAGATAGTCAACTTCTTCGGCCGGCACCATTCCCGTAGACTATTGACAGGAAATGCATTCTCCCTTATACGTGTAGCTATACCGGATACGAACACGGTTGAGACAAGGTGCCTTCGTTGATTTACCGATCCTCAAAACAGAATCCTTCCAAAGCATGTCTTGTTAGCACTTCAAATAAATGCTAACATGGATTGCCACGCGACGCGCAATGATCTTTATAGAGAAACGCGAAATTAGGATGTATAGGCCATGACCGCTTACCTTGCCTTAGTTGATATCGTTATCGGGGGAGTCGCTACTGTGATGGCTCCAGTTTTATCTTACATGATATATGAATTCAGCCAGCGAAATGACATGCGGAAGTTGTGGTTGCAGAGTTTAGGAGAGCAAAGTCAAGATTTTAGACAACTCTTGAGTTACAGAAAAGATACCGAGAAAGAGGCCAGAATAGTTTACTTGGTTCCTCCTTTTGTTCTCTTCTTACTATATTCATCGATTTCAAATTTTCAGTATGGGAGATATTGGCAGTACTATCTCTTGCTGTTATCTTGCATATCTATGGTTGGATTCTTAGTTAACTACCTAGGAACAACCACTATTATTCAGGTCGAGCATTCTTTAAGAGACTATGGTTTTCGCGTGTCCTCCAAGATAGACTATCCGGCAGAAACTGACTCTTCCCAGATGCTAAATGAAAAGCTTAAGAAGATCAGAGTGGACTTTACGATGGAGAAGAGCGGTGAGTTCCTCAAATTTGTGCGGTCAAGAGCCTTCGCTAGGAATTTCTATGTATTAATGCTTGGTTTAATTTCAACCGCTGAGGTAGCAACTTTTCTGACGTATTATCCTTATTTTCCGTTGAGTTTCTATATTCGGAGTGTCGGGAACTTTCTACTAATGGTTCTGTTCCCTTCCTTGTCCTTCCTGTTTCTTAACAGAAGTTACTTTGGTTCCAAATTTGAGTACGACACAGTGGAATATAAGCTCTTCAAGTTCATATCGAATAGGAGAGCACAGATTGTTAGAGTTGTTACAAAGTCTGGAACCTATGAAGGTTTCATAACAGGTATTGGACGCTGTTTGCTCATATTGGAGTACAAGAAGGTAGAAGGGGATCCTCCCCCCAACAGACAGGTATCCATTGAGTGGAGAAAAATAGAGTCTATTAGCAGCGAACCCCCCTGGTGGATCCCATATGGTGTAGTCTAACTTATCCTTGTCTGGAAAATGGCTTTTAAAGTTGGCAGAAATTCGAACAGGCTACTCCGGTTGGAGCTACGCTCAATGGGTGGGTCCCTTCTATCCCAAAGGCACGAGATCGTCTGATTTCCTGAAGGCCTATTCCAAGGTATTCGATACCGTAGAAATAGACTCTACCTTTTACAGGCCTCCCAGTAATTCAATGATCGATTCCTGGAGAGGATCCACCCCGGAAGGATTCCTGTTCTGCCCTAAAGTGCCAAAAGAGATAACCCATGATCTGAGATTCAGGAACGCCAATAAACCGATGAACTCGTTCCTGGATTCGATACGGGAGCTGAAAGAAAAGCTGGGGTTGGTGTTGATGCAACTTCCCCCTTCCATCACCTATTCCCAGGGACGTGAAGATCTTTCAGGATTCATGGATTCGCTGCCGGCTGATCTTGGCTTCGCAATTGAGTTCAGGGACAACTCCTGGTTCAGAGATGACGTCTATGAATTGCTGAGGAATCACAGCGTCACAATGGCATGGTCCGAGGTGCCATACGTGAATACACCCGCCGTTCTGACGACCTCGACGGTTTACCTCAGGCTGGTCGGTGATAGGAGTCTGAGTGAAGAGAGCTTTGGAAAGGTTCGGAGAGACATGAGTACTGTAATTGATAAATGGTCCAGGGTGCTAAATGAAAGGAAGTACAGTCTTGATCACGTGTTTGCGTTTGCCAACAACCACTTCCAAGGTTTCGGACCTGCGACCGTCAATTCTCTTCGGATAGGTCTGGGCATGGAACCGGTTGACTGGACAGACAGGAACCAGAAGACACTGTTTTGAGCAAATCTCCATCGGGCCTCAGTTGCCCTGAGACATTTGCACATTTTTTCGCTCCACACCATATGACGCTTTTTCTTTCATCAAATGATACCACATCCCCGCATTGAACTTTAACGGAATAAGTGGATCGGTTTGCGAAGCCACCTTTGCGCAGAGGTTGATCAGCTTAAATTTCAGTAAGTGTGGACTGATACGTTCATTCCCGCTAATCCCAAGAATCTTTTTACCCCCCTGTTCAACCCAAGTATCAACTGGGAACAACATTAGATAATCACAAATTTGCGGTCTAATGGAATGACATTTCGTGGAGAGAAATACTATATCTCTCAGGGTAAAGGCGGCCAGTTTATCTCCAACATTAGATATCTCAATCAAATCAGTGTAAGCCTGCATTACATTAGTTTGCTGGATTAAATCCGCGAGATGATCAAACATATTGTTTCTTCCCAAGTCAAAGAGTCTAGTCTGATAGCTTAGTAATCCATCTATCATTTTCAGATCCTTTGGGTTTAGCTTGTAGTTATTTGTCTCATCAATTTTTACACCGAATTTCTCCGCAAGTTCTTTCAAAAAAACTGGATTGTTCTTCAATTTTCCGGATTTCTTTCTTTCTTCGATTAAATTTATGAATTCCGCCAAAATCGTTTTTATTTCTCGGATCTGGTCTCTGTCAAAGCACCTATCAAGTTTCAGAATCTGTAGATAGGATTCTTTATAAGACGAAGATAACTTATCATTTCTCCCCCTAAGCATAAGATGCCCCATAATGAACCCGAAGGCTATTACCCAATTTTCCTCTCCGCTTAGGGTTTCTTCGGAAAAGTTGTTCCCTTCCTCAGTAGTGAGCAAGTGGTAGTATTTATTATAATATTTCGTAACGCATGAGGTACTTTT
>JAJZOM010000313.1 GCA_021811505.1 Thermoplasmata archaeon
TTTTCTTAATGAACCCCAGGGTGATCTGAGCAATATGGAAGATACCGGTGTGCTGGATTACATTAAAGAGATAGGGATGATATATTATAACCCCTGAACAGGTGTTACCATGAAATTTGGCGAATTTAACGTGGAATTACTTTCCGATGGCTTCTTCTCGCTGGACCCGGGAGCGTGCTTCGGCATAGTTCCGAGACCCCTGTGGTCAAGGTCTTTCAGGGAAAATGGAAATGGCAGGATACGCATGGCCCTGAACATCCCACTTATCGTCGGCCGGGATTATTCGGCCATAATTGACACGGGCATTGGAAATCCAAGGGAAGATAAGCTGTCAAAGATTTTCGAGTTTAGTAAGGAACGTGACCTGATATCGGAAATGAGGAATTTTGCGGATCCAGAATCCATAGATTTTCTGATCCATTCCCATCTACACTTCGATCATTTCGGGCACAGCCTTGATAGAACTGAAAATGGCCCCCTTTTCAGAAAAGCCAGCCTGGTTGCACAGAGAAAGGAGTTCAACGGATATAGGAGACCGATAGATTTCACGAAAGGAAATTACAGAAGTGAACCTGACGTTCTGCGCAAAGCAAAGAAACTGACGGTGAACGGGTCAGCACGCATTACTCACGAGATCAGCGTTATTCTGACAGGCGGGCATACTTCCGGGCATCAGGCAGTAGTGTTCAGAAATGGAGATCACGAAATAATATACATGGGGGATCTTGCGCCCACGGCATTCCATGTGAAGCCTTCCTACATAACTGCGATTGACACGTACCCGATAGACACAGTGACAATGAAGAAGAAACTCATTTCAAAAGCTATCAGGGATCACGCCATATGTATTTTCAATCATGATGTTGAAATCCCTTCAGCGATCATATCAGGAGACGTGGGCAACCCGAAAATTGAGCCAGTTCAATTATGATGTGAGCGAGAACTGTTCCTGGTTGCCGAGTATCATATCCATGGCGAGCTCTGCAATATCCGTTGCGTAAAGTGCTATTCTCAGAACCTCTTCTGAAGAGGATGAGATTGTGTAAGAGAATGCCGGCTCGTGTATCGATGTCAGAATTTCCTGCTTCTTGTTTATGAGTTCCGGCTTTCTTTCGATGATCCCGTTAAGTTCATCGAATTTCCTGGCATAGAATGCTTCTGAGGCTTTCCTGTACATGTTCAGGGCAGTCTTGAGAAATGATACAAAGGAATCTTTATTCTCCTGATTGATGTCTTCCCTCATTTTCCATAATTTACAGATGTTTACCGCATGATCTGCCATTCTTTCAAGAATCCTGGAAAATATCAGGTAGAAGACGCTGTTTTCATTTTCATTCTTTCCGCTCTTCACTTCACGGTACACGTATAGCTGGTAGCGATCCACTTCATCGTCCCTGTTGATAACGCTGTCAAGAAGTTTTTCGTCGGATTCGTTTATTCCGCTGATCACGTCCTCAATCATTGTCTCAACATTCAGGGACATGCGCCTTATGGCGTTTGACAACGGGAACGACGCGGAATCGAGGACGTTCTGGAGAACTACCGATCTGGAGGATTCCTCGAAAATCTCTATGCCCATCACCAGCCTCGCAAACCGTTTCACAGCTTCACGTAACGGCTGATCTATGTACTGTGAACTTGTTATTATGAGGGTGTCGAAATCCGATATGTATAATGAAGTGATGGCCCTCTGGAAATGCTCCAGGTTGACTTTCCCGTCGATATTTATTCTCTTTACATTTTCCGCTTTCCTGTCCTCCCCATACGAAATGAGAAGTTTGCCTTTGTCATCTTCAATTGTTATTTCGCTACCCTTTGTAATTTTGTTTTCTTTAACCCATTTTGAAGGCAACGATAATATGTATGTTGATCCACCGGTAAGCTGAACTCGTCTGGTATATGAGATCATATATATGTATAATTACTGAGAACTATATATTATTATGTCAATTATCGAAGAGATATATACGTACCAAAAAAGAATTTGTCAATTGCGTGGCTGGTCGATCAGAACAAAAAAATTAGAAAAATTTCTTCTTTATTGCACTATTGACTTTCTGCTTCAGATCGTCACTGATTTCTGTCATTTCATGCGCTGATTTTGCATGATCTGCTATCTGGGGAATTAGATCTTCGGCCTTTTTTGCCGACACTTTAAAATCACAGTCCATTCCTATGTCCTGGCATTTAAACTGATAACTTGTCATTTATTCACTTAGAATATATTAACAAAAGCTGATTTAAATTTTTCTGATTTTCCTTTAGCATGGAATCGAAGAAAATACCAAAAAAAATCAGGAGGGTATCATTGTCATAAGTCGTTATTTACCGGCATTCTTATCCGAACTTCGCCTCATTGAATTCGAAATGCTGCGGCCGATGAATATTCCTGTAATGAAAATGAGCTCGAAATATACAATATATATGGTTGAGTAGACCGGCAGGAGTGCTTCTATCAGGTAATATACAGGGGCGTTGATGGGACCGCTCATATCTTGCGTTGTAATGGTTCCGTTCTTCTGTGCCGTGATATTGAACTGGTATATTCCCTCTGGGAGTCCCTTGGCGATATAATAGAAATGTTCCGAACCATTTGATAACGCTGGATTGAGTCTGGAATATGGGATCATCTCAAAAGTTTGGCCGCTCCTTATGTTGAGTTCTACAGAACTGTATTGCAGAGTGCCATTTGGAGAGATCGTAAAGCTAAAATTGTAACTCCCGCCTGTTCCGGAATAGGGGGATACTGAAGCGGTAACACTGGAACCGTCGCTGAGGGTTGTGTGATAAACAGGGCTCGAATAATAAGCCACATCACTGTATATACCAGTAAAAATGAAAGCTACTGCGAGAAATATAACAATACTTCCGAGTATTCTCTTCTTAATCCTGTAGAGTTTTGTGTAATGGAATGAAAGGAATGATATGACGGGCACGAGGAATATTATTTCGCCATAGATGTAAATGGCCATGAAAACAACTGGAATTGATATTATGATGGCTATAAGCGGGGCTGTAATGTTGTTTTTCTTGATGATCAGGTCCTTTATATCCGTCAACAGGACATAATCAGGAATGCGTATAAATTAGTTACAGATGCGTTTCAAGAATCAACGACTTCGTCAGTGAAGGATTCCTATTCCGGAATATTACCAAAGGTAATTTTGAATATGATAATACTTAATATATCTGTAATAATTCATTCCGTCAGAGATGTTGCCATCCATTGAAGAACTGAGGAAAATGCGAAAAAACCTCGGGATCAGCCAGAAGGAGCTGGCCAAGATCAGCGGGGTGAGCCAGTCATACATTGCCAGGCTGGAGAAAGGCAGTATTAATCCCACCTATGACAAGGTCAGAAAGATCTTTGATTACTTGAATAAAACTGGTCAGAAAGCAAATTCCATTGACATGACTGCCGAGAAGATAATGAGCACTTCAGTCATAACCTGTTTTCCAACTGATTCTATAATTTCTGCCCTGAATGTTATGAGAGAGAGGGGCTTCTCACAGCTTCCGGTAATAACAATGGACAGGAAGGTTATCGGGACGGTTTCCGAGTCTGAAATAAATGACCTTCTGCTCAAGGGTGCCACCCCTGATTCTCTCAGAAACCTTATTGTCAGGAAGGTGATGGGCGTAACTCCGCCACAACTGGACAAGGGTTCTCCCATTTCAATGATATACCCTCTCCTGAAGTATTCCAGTGCTGTCCTCATAGTTGACGGGGGAGAACTAAAGGGAATTATAACCAAGGCGGATATCCTGAAGGCTGTAGAAGAATATGCCTGACATTCCTTTTCTGATCTTTTCCTCGTTCGTTCTGTTCATTCCAGCATTTGTAGCCAATCCTGCCGCTGTTATCACCGGAGGGCACTTCCCGATGGATTTCGGAAGGAAATTCATTGACGGGAAGAGGATACTCGGTGACGGAAAAACATGGTCAGGTTACTTCGGTGGTTCTTTGTCCGGAGTCGTTGTCGGGCTTATTCTTTATGGAATGTTCCTGCTGCTTGGGCTGCAGAACTACTTATCATACGGCAACGGCATTTTATCAGTCACTGTCACCCTATTTGCAATGTCATTCGGATCACTAACCGGAGACGTAATGGGCTCATTCATAAAACGCAGGATCGGAATCGAGAGGGGTGGAAAGGGTTCACTGCTTGACCAGTGGCCGTTCGCTCTTGTATCCTTCCTCTTCCTGTTTATTTTCTCCACGAATTTCTTCATGACCTATTACGGAAACATAATAGGGGCTGTTTCAATATTGATAATAACTCCTCCGTTACACAGGCTAGTAAATATTATCGGATTCAGGATGAAGAAGAAGGAGGTCCCATGGTAGGCACCGTTAAAATGGTAATAGCTGTCAGGAAAGACCTGGACCTCGGTAAAGGGAAAATAGCTGCACAGGTTGCGCATGCAGCCGTTCTCTGCGCACTTAAAGCTGAAAAATTCCAGAAAAAACTTTTTGCAGAGTGGATCAGGACCGGCCAGAAGAAGATAGTCATCAGGCTGGATAATGCAGATGCCCTTCTTGAACTTAAGAAGAAAATAGATACCATGGGAATTCTCACTGAGGCAGTATTTGACGCTGGCCACACACAGGTCGAACCGGGAACATTAACGTGCATAGGAATAGGTCCGGTTGAAGAATCTGATATAGAGCCTGTTACCGGCGGATATCCTCTTCTCTAAACAAAAGCCAGTGCAGACTCAATATCCAATATCAAATCCTCAGGATCTTCTATTCCGCAGGAAAATCTCACCAGACCATCGTTAATGCCCATTTTTAAGCGTTCCGCACGTTGTATGTTTGCGTGGCTTGTCTCCAGGGGAAGTGAGACCAGGCTGTCAACGCCACCAAGGCTTGCTGCCACACTCGCTATTTTAATGTGCTTCAACAGCCTTTTAGCACCGTCCAGGCCGCCGGTCACCTCAAAAGAGAGCATACCGCCAAATCCGGTGAGGACTTTTTTTGCGATATTGTGATATTTCGAGTCCGGAAGACCAGGATAAAATGTCCCAGTAACTTTCTTGTGCTGCGACAGAAATTTTGCGACTTCGAGTGCAACGCGATTATGTTTCTCCATCCTCAGCCCAAGGGTCTTGATGCCGCGAAGAGCAAGATAAGACTGCAATGGATCCATGGTGGGGCCTAGAGTGGTTCTCATGCGCAGTATCCTATTGTGGAGTTCGGCACTTGATGCCGCTACCATCCCAAGTGTCACGTCGCTATGCCCTGAGAGATATTTTGTGCCGCTGTGTATTACAACGGAACAACCAAGATCAAGTGGTTTCTGGTTATACGGGGAAGCAAAGGTAGCGTCTACGACCAGTGGAGTGTTATTCTCATTGCAAAATTTCGACAATTCAACCAGATCAGTTACCTTCATTGTAGGATTTGTAATTGATTCCACATATACGGCCGCATAATCCTTAAGCTTGAAGTTTAATGAGTTGATCTCGTCTATCGGGACAAAATCTGTTCTTATCTGATATCTGGGCAATTCCTCGGAAAAGAATCCGTGAGCCTGGCCGTAAAGTTCATTCAGCGAAAGTATCCTTGAGCCAGAAGATGTGAGGGATAGAACAGTTGAGGTTATTGCCCCCATTCCAGAAGAAAATGCCAGAGCATGATTGGAATTCTCAAGAGCAGAATATTTCTCCTCCAGTGCCTGTATAGTAGGATTCCCCCATCTGGTGTAAAGGTATGGCGAACCTCTTGTCGCATCAATGTAAGCAGCATTATCATCATTGGGATGCAGAAATGTTGTCGTTTCAAAAATCGGTGTTACAACATTTCCAAACCTGGAGTCTCTCAGTTCGCCTGAATGAACAGCACGGGTGTTGAAACCGCCATAATGAACCATTTGAATTACGAGAGGGGTTCTCGTTATAAATCTTTACACATCGGTTTTTCAGAGTTCCTGAGAGTTGAATACATTAGATGTAGTATTTTGTTAAAAATGTTTTTATATATTAAGTTCTTGAATCATAACATGTCAAATATAATTGACTTACCGGAGGTCGAAAATGCCTGACGCGATGGAGAGTTCTTTCAGTAAAGCATTCGGTGCAGATCCCGCTCCGCTGGGACTGGCTGGTTTTGCTTTCACAACTTTTCTGCTGAGCTTTGTGAATGCAGGGATTCTCCCTGCTTCGGGAGCGTTTGTTGTTGTGCCTCTTGCTTTCGCTTATGGAGGTCTTGGGCAGTTGCTGGCAGGCGTATTTGAGATGAGGAAGGGGAACACGTTCGGTTTCACTGCGTTCTCCAGTTATGGTGGATTCTGGATATTCTATGCACTGCTGGTCACGTTGAGTGCAGCGAAAATAATATCTCCCCCCGCAAGCGCCATAGGCATGGCGTTGATATTATGGGGCTTCTTCACATTATATATGTGGATCCCGGCAATGATGGCCAGCAAGGCACTCAATCTTACCTTCTTCTTCCTGTGGCTTGCCTTTTTCGTCCTCGGCGCCGGAGCACTCATGGGCAGCAGTTATCTGACAGTTCTTGGCGGATATCTTGGTTTTCTTACAGCATTTTTTGCAGCATACACGAGTTTTGCCATAGTCACAAACTCAGTAAGACCCGGTACGATGCCTCTCGGAGCTGGGGTGAATATAGGAAAATACCTCAAAAAGTAAGGTTTTACCTTACATTTTTTTAATTTGTCTATTTTTCGAAACATTTTGCGGGTAATATTAATATATAATCATTACTTTGATTTCCGTATGACTGAGGTAAAAACTCAAGAAGGCGTCCTTCCAACAAAAGAATTGTATCATCCGAATATCGGAAGCTACCAGCAGGCATACAAAGAGTCCATAGAGAAGCCGGAAGAATTCTGGAGCAAACAGGCTCAGGTGCTTGACTGGCACAGGAGATGGGATAAAGTTCTTGATGAAAGCGATGCACCGTTCTACAAGTGGTTTGTCAACGGGAAGATAAATGCTTCGTACAACGCTGTGGACCGTCATGTGCTCAGAAATAAGCGAAATAAGGCGGCCTATATCTGGGTTGCTGAAAATGGCGATGAGAAAATAATCACTTACGATGGACTTTACAGAAGAGTTAATAATTTTGCCAAGGCCCTCCTCGAGCTGGGTATCAAGAAAGGCGACAGGATAATTATCTATCTTCCAATGATTCTTGAAGCTCCCGTCGCTATGCTGGCGGCTGCCAGAATTGGAGCTGTTTTTTCGTTTGTTTTTGCCGGATTTGGTGCCGGTGCCCTTGCGGAAAGAATCAATGACTCAAAGGCCACAATGGTCATTACAGCGGACGGTGCCTTCAGGAACGGAAAAGTCGTGAAACTGAAGAGTATTGTTGATGAGGCGATCGAACAGACCTCGACAGTCAGAACAGTCGTGGTGGTTGAACGAACAAAGATCGATGTGCAAATGGAGGAGGGGAGGGATATTTGGTGGCATATCGTTACAAGAGATTCCCATGCATACGTTGAGCCAGAGTGGATGGATTCCAATGATCCGCTCTACATTCTGTATACATCTGGTACAACTGGTAAACCTAAGGGTGCTGTGCACGGAAACGGAGGATATTCAGTATGGATAGCAAATACACTTAAATGGGCATTTGACCCGGAGGATGATGACAGATGGTGGTGTGCTGCAGACATAGGATGGGTCACCGGACACAGTTACATAGTCTTTGCCCCGCTATTCCTTGGTCTCACTTCCATAATGTATGAAGGTGCAATCACATTTCCTGCACCGGATCGCATGTGGGAAATTATCGACAGATACCGGGTGAACATACTTTATACGTCTCCGACGGCCATAAGGACTCTTATGAGATATGGAGAAAAATATCCGAAAATGCATGATCTGTCCTCCCTGAAGGTTCTCGGGACCGTGGGAGAGCCCATCAATCCTGCAGCCTGGAAATGGTACTACGAGAATATAGGCAAGTCGAACTGCCCGATCATCGATACATACTGGCAGACCGAAACGGGAGGTTTCATGATTTCTCCATCCTTATCCCTTGGTCTTCCCCCTCTTAAACCAGGTTCTGCAACGTTCCCTATGCCCGGAATAGACCCGGTAATCTTGGACGATAAAGGCAATGAAGTACCGAACGAAGAGAAAGGATTCATTGCATACAAGAGACCCTGGCCAGGAATGTTCCTGACATTGAACAACGATCCGGAAAGATTTAAGAAAACGTATTTCGAGAAATACAAGGGAATGTATTATTGCGGAGATTATGCAATAAGAGACAAGGATGGATATTACTGGCTCCTCGGAAGAGCCGATGAGGTCCTGAATGTCGCGGGACACAGGCTCGGAACCATTGAGATTGAGGATGCTCTGATAGCCTCCAGGGAAGTTGCAGAATCCGCAGTATTCGGCAAACCTGATCCGGTAAAGGGTGAGGTGATCGTCGCGTTTGTTGTGCTCAAGGAAGAATTCGAGCACGATCGGGATATTGTAACTAACCTGAGAAAGAGAATCAGGGAAGATCTTGGACCAATTTACGTGCCGGAAGAAATACACTTGGTGAAACTGCTGCCGAAGACAAGAAGCGGAAAAATAATGCGGAGAGTAGTGAAGGCCGTTGCCCTGAAACAGCTTCCGGGAGACATAAGCACACTGGAAAACTCCGTATCAGTAGATGAGATAAAAGCGGCAATAGAAAGTTTCAGAAAAGAGGCGGGAGATTAGTTCTCCACATATTTTTTTAAATTTTTGTCGTCGTTGGTTCTCTCCGATCCTTGATAAATTCCAGATTTCCGAATTTCATCATTATTGCAGAAATAACTACACCCAGAATCATTAGGGGACCCCACATCATCAGTGGATTCCCGGAAAAGCTGGTAAGCAAAATAGTTCCTATTACAGGGGCTATGGGCATTACAAGACCTATAATCAGCTGAAAAGCCCCGTAATACTGCCCCCTCTTTTCCGCAGGAGCCATTTTTCCTATGATGCTGTAAGCAACCGGTGAAAGTATATTCTCCCCTATTGTAATGAATATTACATCAACCAGGAGAAACAGGATGTTTGAGCTGAAGGCAAGGGCAAAGAAGGAAAAAGCGTACACCAGTCCCCCAACAGCAATGCGCTTATAGTCCTTGACTCTTGAAAACAGCCAGTTTGTAGGTATCTGCAGAAATACAACAGCTATTCCATTCACGGCATAGAGCAGTCCGATCGTCGTGTTGGAGATGTTGTCCACCCTGCTCCAGAAAAGCGTCAGAGTAGTACCCCACTGCCCAGCCACAAACCATACTGATGCAATCAGGATGCACAGGATAACAAATGGCCGGTCGGATGACGGGAACTGGAGCTTTCTCATGGATTTGGCGCTTGGTTGTTTTGTCTCCGTGATATACCTGAGATACAGAAACCATTCCAGAACCGTGAGAATCCCAGGGACAAGAAAGACGTATGAGTAATTGAATAGTGAAAGGATGCCGCCGAGTGCCGGTCCTATCGAAAATCCCACATTCCCTCCTATCCTTGTAAGGCTGAATGCATCGGTTCTTTCAGATTCTGATGTTGTATCCGTAATGACAACATTATCAAGGATGCCCTGGATTGTTGTAAACGGTTCTACAAGCAGAAATGTCGCAAATAGAATATAATCGGGAAGCCTGAAGTAAATGACGGTGGCTATCGTCATGAACAGGACTATAAGTATTGGAGGAAGCCAGACAGCAGCTATTCTCCTTCCAATCCTGTCGATAAAATTGCCTCCGTAGATGGAGAATGGAAGTGTTATCATGGCTGTAGCGAAAAACAGGAGACCCACAACGACGTAAGGAACCCCTCTGATGTTCGCGAGATACAGCGGGACGAATATCCACGCCTGTGATCGCCCGAGAATCCTGATTAGCTGGACGATGGTTATTGTCCCTACATATTTGTTTCTGAGAAGCCCCAGATTTAATGTGCTTAATTTCATAAATCGGATCGACGTTCAGGTTGCATACAAACTGCGAATAAATAATTACTCAATCGTTGAAATAAACGGATGCGCTTCTTTTAATAGATTTTTAAACTTGTACCCTGACGTATCCATGTTTGTCGCAATTGAGGGAATAGACGGTTCAGGGAAGAGCACTCTCGCCACACTGTTGAAAAATACGCTTGATCATAGGCACATCCCCTCTTTCCTGACCAGGGAGCCGACCGGAAATTTTGTCATGGATGAACTGCTGACTGGAAAACGCGATCCTGAATCTGCGCTGAAACTCTTTTTCAGGTTCACAGAGGATCGTTTCAGGCATCAGGAAGAACTCAAAAGTCATCTGGATGCTAATGAAGTGGTGATTTGCGACAGATACCTAATGTCCTCGTTAACCTATCAGGGACCCTTGCTAGCACCACTGTTCGACGGAACACACGATGCTTTGGACTGGATGCTTTCTGTCTCTAAGATTATTGGAATAAGGCCGGATGTCACAATATACCTTGATATCGACCCTCAATCCGCAATGAAACGTCTCAGTAACAGAGCAGCCAGAACCGGATTTGAGGAGACAGAGTATCTGGAGAGAGTCAGGGACATATATAGAAACCTGGACATGGACGGTAAGGTAACTTTTGACGCGACGAGGACCATTCAAACGGTATTAAAAGATGTAATTGATTATCTGGAACCAAAACTCAGGAAGTAGTAACCACTATTTCATCGGAGAGTATCATTACAGTATGTTCAGCCTGTGAAATCAGTGATCCCCTGTGCTCCTTCAGCACTGCGAATTCGCTGAGTTCCTTTGATTTCATCATCTTCCTGATATACTCAT
>JAJZOM010000096.1 GCA_021811505.1 Thermoplasmata archaeon
CCTTTCTCTTTGTCATAAGCTACCACTGAAAACGTCATTGTGGCTAACTGCACCCTGAGCATATGAATACTTGCAAGGAAACCTGGAAAAATTAATCCGGTAAAAACCATCTTAACTATGGAAAGGTAGAAGCCGCGAGGAAGATGGCCTAGAGGGTTGAAAAGACTTCAAATGTGCTCAGGGAGAGCAACCTCATAGGCAGTGTTGAAAAGGATCTCCTCGATGCAATATCGCTGGATGCACAGGGAGGGATTCTTCTTGTCCTGCTCAAATCACTGAAGGCAGCCGGAAAGTTTGATGAGGTCAGAAAACTCATAGATGAGAGTAGCAGGCATCAGCAGAAGGTCATTCTGAGGTTAGAGATAAAGCACTACATCGAGGATCTCGGATATGAGTACGTGAAGGACATCAGCGACAGCGAGGCAGTCGTGAGACTCCCGTCCTGATTAAAGAAGTTCCATGAACTGTTCTACGTTAAGTCTTGTTTGCCTTATTATGGATCTCAACGTACCTTTTTTTCATATCCCGGTGATTCGGAACAGAGATCGTCTGAGGTTTTGTGCCCTCCTTTCTCATGATCATATGACTTCCCGTCTGATGATCCAGCACAAAACCTATCATGGTTAACGCCCTGACTACCTCTGTACCCGATAGGGTTGGTAATTTAGGCAACTACGGATACTTCCATTAGCTCCGCATGGGAAAACTCTTCATGAGGGATCGGTTCGCCGTGCTTTTTCAGGCTTGCCATATAGCCCTTGATTGCGTCCCTGATGTTCTCTAGCGCCTCGTCCCTTGTATCTCCCTCTGATATGCATCCGGGAAGGGAGGGGACAATTACTGTATAACCGCCTTCGTCCTGTGGTTCAAGGATAACGGTGTACTTCATACACCGTACACATTGCCACAGTTTATTAAGAGTTTGCTCTGGACATGTTTTTTCGCCAGCTTCCCCGTCCCGATCTATTATAAAGATACAGTATCCTATGAAATCAGGCAGTCCGGCATAGCTCCAAAATACCTCAGGAAGTGGTTCTACAACTTCATCATATTGAACAACGTTCCTGAATCCGTAGGATCCATGCATTACCTTGCCAGAGTGAAGCAGGCTGATTAGTGGTATATTCAAGTGTTAGAAAAACAAGAAATGCTCATAGACACAGGTTAAAGGACGATTCAGGTAGAAAAAGTTATTATTCTTCCTCTTATTGTACATTTATAATGGTAAGATATTTTTCAGATATAAGAGGAGCTAGGAAGATTACAATAAGACGTGCTCCGGCCAAAAACAAGAGAGGAATAGCAGTATATCCATTAATTCCATCAACTGTAAGAATTGAACTTGAAGATGGAGAAATTAAGACATTAAAGTTCAAAAGTAAGTGAACGGTTGTTCCTTCTCGTTGGTGATTTAAATATTTTTTTATCCCCCTAACCTAGATATTATTTCTCGGAGGATAACTGTAAGACACACTAGTGGTCTCCTAATGCGTGAGGTCATAGAGACAGTTACGCTGCTTAATGTTGGAGATTCTCCGATAACCGAAGTCGCTTTAGAATTGGAGGAATTTAGGAATCAACTATCTGTTTCTGACGAGCAAGGAAATGTGCTTCCATTTCTCACCAAAGAAGCTATAAGGGATAAATTACCAGAGGACATGAAAGCACAGTTAGACAGGAATGAAATATTTCTGGTTTGGGTAA
Source organism: Thermoplasmata archaeon (assembly GCA_021811505.1). Next base: position 1,705 of record JAJZOM010000096.1, read on the forward strand.
TTCTTTTTAATTCAATGCCAATCCAACCGCAGCAGTATAAAGTACTAAGGCTTAGACACTTAGATTATGAAGATCCAAAAATGAACATTAGAGACAAAAAGGTGAATATGTTTAGTGTGTACAGAGTTCCTTTTTTCAGTTTCGTTTCTAGTTTTTTTGCTAACGAAACTGTAAGTCTTTCGTTTGTTTTTGAAGAAGGAGTAACGCATCACGGAGGATTGGTCTTACTTGCGAAGGACCAAAATGGAGATGACATCGAAGAGGAGGATATTGAAAATAACTTCCATTACACAGTAAATCAACACAATATTACTTTAAGCATATCTGGAAAAAAAAGGAAGGAGAAAAGCATCCAATCTATTGATACCCTATATGCCGTTGTTCCAGATGAAGAATCACGTAGTCTAGTGGGAGGTATAACTTTTTTCTCCATTGTGTTTCCAGCGTTTATAGTTATCACTTATTTTCATTTCAAGAGCCTGTCTTTATTCGGCATCATGTCTACAACTGAATTGCTATCTATCGTTTCTTTAGGTCTTGCAAGATTCCCGAGCGGTTTGATATCTATAAAGAAGAGATTGATTATTTCCACGATTGAAATATTTTTTGTCTATGTTATTATTCTTTTTCCGGGTATTTGGTTTACCAGTCTATACAATGTCTTCTCCCATTTCATTTGATTCAGAATAATTAATGTCTCTGCACTAAATGAACCATTGCAAAAACCTAACCATTTCCGTTATCCTTATGTAATCCATTGGTATCTAAATGAAATATGAGCAATGAGTTATCAAGACGTGTCGTTCGTTATGCTCGTGTCTCGACCCGGGATCAGGATTTAACATCCCAGGTCGAGAGGATCCAGAAATACATCTCGGATTATGGCCTTATTCCTGCCATTGAGGGTGCAATATTCCAGGAAAAGATGTCAGGAGCATCCAGTTCAAGACCGGAAAGGGCAAGGATACTCAAGCTGGCAGAACAAAGCAGGATTGACCTCATAGTATGCACCAAGCTTGACCGCTGGGGAAGATCTCTCAAGGATCTCATTGAGACCCTGAACTTCCTAGAATCCCACCATGTGAACATGATATTCCTGAACCAGAACATAGACCTGAGCACACCAATGGGAAGGATGCTATTCCAGATACTCGGAGCTGTAGCAGAATTTGAGCGCAATCTTATTGTCGAAAGAACCCAGGAAGACAGGATAAGGGCAATGCTCCATGGCACGAGGTCAGGCAAGCCCATGCATGGCCCCCTCAAGGACCTACCGGAGAAGGCCATAATCCAGAAGTACAGGGATGGCACATCAATAAAGCCCCTTGCATCCGAATACCATAAGGAAAAGACTGGAATTGAGAGGCGTTTCTATAAGGACGTGGAAAGCGATGGTGTGAAAGGCTCGCAAATATTTATATGTATACCACTTTAATCATTACTGATTATAATGGACACTAAGGCCAAAATTGCAACATCGATATTAATTGTGTCTCTACTAAGTGTCGCTGCTGGAGTTTACCTGTATTATAACACTCTTGATTCTAGTATACCGCAAGAACAGGAGAATACAGCTTTTCTCAATGCAACTGTTGTTTACCACTCTTTGGAGCAAGGACTAAGTAACGAACTTGTCATAGATCCCGCTGAGAACGTGACCGCCAATGATTGGAACATAAGTAACCAAAGTGTGAATTCAATGATTTACTTGGGTGAATTTAGATATCTCCAAGGGTCAGTAATCGGTAACACCAATTATGGAAGTTTGGATTTGGGTATCGAATATTACATTAATGGTTCCCATTCGGGCTCGATTTCTGGCGCAAATTTAATCCTGTATTACTTGAACACAAGAACCAATGCATATATTGGTGAGAGCATATATCATAGCCAAATTACAGGTTCTGGAGGTGCAAACCAATATGTAGTCCTAACCCCATCTTGGGTGCCTTCGATAAGCAGCGGTATTTACAAATTCTTTCTCAATGTTTCAATTGGCTACAGTGGGCTGGTGATAGATAATGTTTCAACATTCATCAATTTCAATGGGGTATCACAAGCGCAATCTTACCCTGAGCTCCAAAGTCCAGCTGGTGCCATAATAGGGTGGAATTACCAGTATGGAACGGCTCTAAATCTCACGTATCCGGTCAATTCAGTTGCCTTTACCTTCGAGTATTTCTCAAACTACAACATTTCTATAAATACTATTAACTATTCAGATAGTTACTCTCATGCTTTTCTTTACTTGCTTCCCAATACGATTTATTTCGAAGTTGAAAAGGGAGGTAACCCCCCGCCTCAGATATTTGTTAACTGGTCTTTGGAAAACTTAATTTTGTACCATAAAACCTCTTTAAATCTGACTGCATTGGCAAATGTTGTGCACATAGGTGATAACTTCATGGTCAATTACACTTTCACTTTCAGGGGAGAAAGCTCTTGGCTCAACTCAGCTTATATCGGTGGAGCCTATTGGAACGTAAGCATAGATAATATCACTGTCACACATTTGTTAGATAGCGGCTATATTTACAAGTCATCCTTCAATGCGTTTTATATTGACGGGGTGCTGTCGAAGAATATTGGTCCCTACGATTCAGTGCATTTTCAGTCTTATTTTCAGCCAGAGGAATACTCGCCCTCATCGTTTGAATTTGTGATAGTAACTGCGGACTACACAAACATAGGGTAAAAAAAGGTACTTGTATAGCTTCATTGCATGTTCACAGGAAACCTTTTCAACAGCCGTTTTTTGGAATGTTGTTTTTACGCTGGATGAACAGTCATAACGGCATGAGAACTTGACCTGTTCATGCATGCCCTGCCCTTGAATTACTGGATTTACGGCCATTCCTGCACGTATTCCAGTCTATGAGCTATTAGCCTGGAGTGCAAATGAAGATTCAGAAAGGACAACAGCAGGGGAGAGGAACCACCGGGAAAGAAATACGTCCAATACCCTAATTGTGGAAAATATTATTTGAGAAGTGTGTACATCCCGGACCTGAATAGGGGAATGATGAAATGGGTCGGGATAGGAAAATATTGCGAGGGTTGTGGTACGTCCTGGACATCCCGGCAAAGGGAGACCTATACCAAGGAGGGCACTGATTACGGCATTTAATTTTATCCAGACCTCTTATAATTCATTTTAAGCCCTTGTTCCAAGGGCGCAGGGCATAAATATACCTGCTATTTTCACTCCATGACTCAAGACCTATGTTAAGAAAGAAATCTCTGTGCCAGATATTTCATCGAGGCCTGTTAAGAAAGAAATAGATGCAGTTCCGATTTCAGCAAGAGCTTGCTAACACTCTCGGTTATAAATAACAGACAATAAGCTTTCTCCTCGATGCCCACGAGATCAGGCATAAATATATCGGGAAAGAAATGACACCTGGCGTCATTTCATCAAGGACAATTCGAGAGACCACCAGACTCGAACCCGGCTTTAGCCCTCTGGGGTTCATGCGATCTGACAGTCATAGTCTCCCCCAGAAAGTTGTAGCCGCCAGGGGGGCATGCCGTAGTCGTCGTCCTCCAATGCCCCGCATGTCCTGTATGGACAAGTTGCGTTCAGGCTATAACTATCCGCACTGTTGGGTTTTTCACCCATCCACCCCATGCACATTTCGGGCGACTACGAGCTGAAGGGCTTATCCATATAGGGAAGGCGACTACGGCTAAATTTTGGGAGACTACAATCACCGCAATAAAGGAAGGATCCCGGTGACCACTGACGGCGGATCATGGGGACTAATGCCTTAACGGGAGGCTATTGAGGTTACTGTGCCTCGACGGGCTTTATCTCAACCAGGAAATTTTTAGTTGCGGTCGCTCCGCATACGGGGCAGTGTATTCTCCCGAGGTTCCTGTTCTTCCCCCTGTATCTCCATACGTGGATGCAGTGTGTGCATTGCAGCGTAAGCGTTGCAGGATCTTCCTGCGATTGCCTATGTTAGTGAAAAGGGAGACAATGACAGTCGGCAACGCAATGTATTTTACGATGAGATCGAGGCACTGGGCGAATTTTCTGCGCTGAATATCATCATGGAGGAGTTTGAGTCGAGGAAAGACTTCATTCACCGACATCAGCAAGAACCTGATGAACCACATTCCAGGTGGATGTTCCATCACAACCTTTCCATAAGCGATATCGTCATGGTCACCATGTTTCATGCGCCGAGGCCGGAATTCATCGAGCTTCTGGGTGAAAACGTGGATATTGGCGTATCAAAGGAAGACATGTTCCTCCTGAGGGATCATGGAATTTCAAGGGCAAACTATGCAAACCAGCACCGCAACTGATGCATTACATGGCATCTGGGCACTGGCCTTGATTGCAAAAAGAAATCATGGTTCCTATTATGTTTTGCCTTCCATTATGATCATTCTCAGTAATACGTAACTCTCATAATGTTACTAACCGTAATGAAACAGGATCCGTTTTTGTATAGAGCTTTATACTTTTGAGAATAAGCCGCCGACGGGATTCGGACCCGCGACCTCGTGCTTACCAAGCACGCGCTCTACTAGGCTGAGCTACGGCGGCAATGAGCATGTGAAAGCTACAACGTATTTAATTCCTTTCCGCATTCGGCAGGAATGGGTGCACAAAGCCCTCTTCCCTATTTTTCAAAACCATCGGTAAAGTCTAATATCAACCATCAATATGATCCATAATGATCTCCATAGGAGAAGAGGAAGCCGATCTGATCAGGCAGCACTGGTCTGACTTTTTCAGCAAGTACAACTACAGGACGGCCATAAATTTCCTCAGCACGCAGTACCCAGACGAAAAATCCCTGAAAATCTCCTTCAAGGATCTCTACGACTTTGACTCTGAAGTCCCATTATTCTCTTCCAACATACTCCAATCACCGGAGCTGTATCTGGGCATAGGCGAAAGCCTGGTCTCCGAGAACATGCCCCAGAAGAGGGTCGCGGATTCGAGGAGGGTGAATATCCGTCTCACCGATCTGCCCGGCAAAGGGGTTACGACCGAGATAAGAAACATAAGGAGCTATCACGTTGGCACCCTCATTAGCGTCAATGGAATAATCAGGAAGAATACGGAGGTCCTTCCGAGGCTGCAGAACGCTGCCTTCGAGTGCCAGGTGTGCGGCACGATAAATTACGTGAAGCAGGAGCGGGGAAGGCAGGACGAGCCTGTCAGGTGCCGGAACGAGGAGTGCAACCTTGACAGGACTAAAACGCGCTTCAAGCTTATCACCGGGGAGTCCGAATTCGTGGATGTGGAGAAGATAGAGATACAGGAAAACCCGGAGACACTGGATGGAGGTGCACAGCCGCAGCGTATAACCGTAATCCTGGAGGACGATCTGACCGGCCGCATCTTTCCCGGTGACAGGGTCATCATAGATGGAATCCTCAAGGCTGAACAGAAGAGGGCTGGAACTATACTTCTCACAGAGTTCAATGTATATCTTTACACCATAAACTACCGAAAGGAAGCGAAGGAAGTTGAAAATATCCACATAACCGAGGAGGACGAGGAAGCCATAGTTGAGCTCTCCAAGGAGCCAAATATCATAGAAAAGTTTGCCAGTTCAATCGCGCCGACAATCTTCGGGCTTGAGATGGTCAAGACCAGTCTTGTCCTCCAGATGTTCGGCGGGGTGAGGAAGACAATGAGGGATGGCACCACCATAAGGGGTGACATACACATCCTCATGGTCGGAGACCCCGGTACCGCCAAATCACAGCTTTTGAGGTACATGACTGAAATATCTCCGCGAGGAGTATTTGCCTTTGGCCGGGGATCGAGCGCTGCTGGCCTGACTGCGGCTGCCGTAAGGGATGACTTTGGCGAGGGAAGATGGACCCTCGAGGCAGGTGCGCTGGTTCTTGCGGATAACGGATTTGTAGCTATCGATGAGCTGGACAAGATGGATGACCGGGATACTGCCGCAATGCATGAAGCCATGGAGCAGCAGACCGTGACAATATCAAAAGCCGGCATCATGGCCACGCTAAAGTCCAGGTGTTCCATACTCGGGGCGGCAAACCCAAAATTCGGAAGATATGACCAGAACAAGACCATCGTTGACCAGATAGACTTTCCCCCGCCCCTGCTGTCCAGGTTCGACGTGATTTTCAAGATGGTGGATGTGCCTGAAAGAAACAACGACTCCCGGCTGGCCGAGCACATCCTCAAGGCGCACCGGGTGGGCGAGATTTTCCGGAGCCTTGAGCAGAATGAACTCTCTGACGTCGAGATCCCGGAGGAGAAGGGATTCAAGCCGCCCATAGAGAAGGAGATGATAAGGAAATATGTTTCATACGCCAAGAGCCGCATATTCCCCAGGCTTTCCGATGAAGCGATAAGCCTGCTGAAAGACGAGTACGTCACCACGAGGAATACGGGGACCGATTCCATTCCCATAACTGCGAGGCAGCTGGAGAGCACAATCAGGCTTGCAGAGGCAGCCGCAAAGGCAAGGCTCTCTGCAATCGTATCGTACAACGATGCGCTTCTGGCAAAGAAAATTGTGGACTACTACCTCAGGGATGTCTCCACAAGCAATGGGGAGCTGAACATTGACATACTCTATACCGGCATGAGCTCAAAGCAGAGGAATGAAGCGGAAAAGGTACTGGATATAATAAAGGAGCTGAAGGACGAGAAGAAGGTTGCCGATATTGAGGAAGTGATCAGGGTGGCCATTGCCAGGGGAATAACCAAGGAGAACGTGGAGACCGCCATCACCAAGCTGAAGAACCAGGGACAGATATACGAACCGGGATACGGAAAGATTGGTGTGATAAAATGAGCGGCCCTGCAGTGATGAGGATTATTAAGGCACAGGGCGAGATACTGCTCTCCGCGGCGGATCATGACCTCCTCAACACCCATCTCAGGGAGGGGATCCTTCACCTCCATGTATCTGAGGATTTCTACGGCAATGTCAAGGTTCCCGACGAGACCATCCGGTCTTCCCTTGAACTCTGCACCATCGCAAATCTTGTAGGCAAGCACGTTGTGGCAATCGCCATCGACATGGATCTGGTCTCATCCGACAATGTCATGTATATACAGGGAGTGCCGCATGCCCAGCTTGCCAAGATTATCAATTAGGTTTATTCACAACTATAAAATTATCTGATCAATGGAAGAGGCCGTAAGGGGAGTATTTGAATCCATACAGGATAAGTATGATTTTCTGGACTCCATGATAAGCTTCGGCCTTGATCAGTCATGGCGCAGGAGAATGATACAGCTTATGTCACTGCAGCGGGGAATGGACATACTCGACTGCGGGGCGGGCACGGGAAAACTGACAATGCTGGTGAAGAAGAGCTGCGAAAGCTGTTCCATCACATCTCTTGATATCACCGAGAAAATGTTCCGGAAGTCACTGCTTTCGGAGACAAGGTTCATAGTGGGAAGCGCTGAGAGGCTCCCGTTTGAGGACTCATCCATGGACAGGGTCGCGTCAGCCTTCCTGACCAGGAATCTCTCCAGCCAGGAGAATTATTTCAGGGAATCCTTCAGGGTGCTTAGGAAGGGCGGGCTGTTCATAAACATGGACATATACAGGCCCTCAATGCCGGTATACAGGGAGCTGTTTTCGCTTTACTTCTACCATATTGTCCCATTTGTCGGGGACAGGGTAACAAGGTCAAGATCTTATTCATACCTTGCAGGCTCAGTCATCCGCTTCAAGACGGTTGACGAAATCTCATCGCTTCTCTCAGTTTCTGGCTTCAGGGTGGACAGGGTTCTCAGGCTGATGATGGGCACTGTGGTCATCCACGTAGCCAAGAAGAAATAAATTCTATCTACCCATATAATAAGCATAAATGTTTATATAATATGCATCACTGCAACGAATAATGCTAACTACTGATAAGATGGACATAATTCCGGAGAAATGGTACAATATCATTCCGGATCTTCCAGAACCTCTCTCGCCACCGAGAGACAATAACCGTGATTCCTCTTCAATAGACCTGCTTAACCGCATCATACCAAAAGAAGTGTTGAGGCAGGAGTTCACTGTCAGGCGCTTTGAACCAATCCCGCAGGAGGTCATTGAGGGATACGAGCAGATAGGCAGACCAACACCCCTTATCCGGGCAAGGAACATGGAACGGGCACTGAACTATGAAGGGAAGATTTTCCTGAAATTTGAGGGAGCCACGGTAACAGGTTCGCACAAGATAAACACCGCACTTCCGCAGGCGTATTACGCAAATAACGAGGGGGTAAGCAGCGTCGTTACGGAGACAGGTGCCGGCCAGTGGGGAACAGCCACGGCCCTGGCCTCCGCCCTGTATGGGATGAAATCAAAGATATTCATGGTAAGGACAAGTTACGATCAGAAACCGCTGCGTAAGCAGATCATGTCCCTGTACGGCGCGGATGTATCTGCCAGCCCCTCCAACGAGACGGAATTCGGGGGGAGGATCCTGTCATCCAATCCCCGGCATCTGGGGACACTGGGCATCGCCATCAGTGAAGCGGTTGAGTATGCTCTGAAGAACGACGCCAGATACATGCTCGGCAGCGTGATGAATTCGGTCGTTACGCACCAGAGCGTCATAGGGCTGGAGACGAGAAAACAGCTTGAGATAGCTGGGGAATACCCCGATGCAATGATCGGTTGTGTGGGCGGCGGAAGCAACTTTTCAGGTTTCACATTTCCGTTCATGCAAGACGGCGACGGCATTGAATACATAGCATCAACAGCGGAGGAGGTGCCAAAATTCACACATGGCACCTACAAGTACGATTTTATCGACACCGCCGGCATACTGCCCTCGCTCAGGATGTATTCCCTTGGCGCAGACTTTGTCCCGCCCGGAATATACGCTGGCGGGCTAAGGTATCATGGCGCTGCACCCACCCTTTCCATGCTCATAAAACTCGGGAAGATCAGGGCAGAGGACGTATCGCAGGCTGAGGTCATTGACGCGCTCAGGTTCTTTGCCAACCACCAGGGGATCGTCGCGGCACCGGAATCCGGGCATGCAATCGCATCCGCCATGAGATACGCAAAGCTTCACAGGACTGAA
>JAJZOM010000130.1 GCA_021811505.1 Thermoplasmata archaeon
GTCTTGCTCACCTGAGAAGGCAGAACCCAGTAAGCTGAACCACTCCTTATGCCGGCGGGCCATGCCCTTGAGAATGCTACCGAAAAAGCACATGCTTCGTAAATAGTTGAATCGCCTGGCTTCGTTTCTCCGTCAACCTTGATTATTGTACTCGGTGCCCCGTACACATCAGCATGGACGTACAGATCATGATCCTTGAGATGCTTCTTTACTACCTTTTCGTTGCTCTTTGCATCCCTTCCTGCTATTACGAGAAATCCCTCAGAAGATATGAACCAGTGGTAATTCTCAAACCATTCCTTTTTCCTTTTCTTTTTTGTTGAAACTGCTAATGGAACATTACGTTTTTTTGTATCTTCAATCGCCTTGAAAGCGCCTTCAATTTTGCTCTTGAAGTCCTTTGCTTTCTGGAAATACTGGTTAGCGTTCTGTCCCGCACTCAGATTTAAGTCCAGAATAACTTCTGTTTCATCAATAACAAAAGACATTTCTCTTGTTGCCGCTTTATACGAAGTGACCGTATAGCCTTCGAATTCCTTCACAGTATTAAGATCGCGTTGCATACGGATTTTGTTAAGTTTGCGAATCATGTTTTCATAAAGGGGAAGATTCTGCATTATCAGATTCCCTCTCCTGAAGCTGAGGTCACGCTGTTTCTCAAACTCCTCGATGCTCTTTTTCATGGAGTCCAGTCTTTTAGCGATCGGGTCTTTCTCCTCCTCTGATGGAAAATGGCTTGTAACATAGTCGAGAAGACCGGAATTGAGATCCGGGTAAGTTATGTCCGGATGTACATTTATATGTGTCATCTGCACAGGAGAAACAATGTTTTGATCCCTGTAATAATATGATTTGTTTTCTTTTGATTCACTGAGTATATCCTGTATGCCATTCCTGATTGCCTCGATATTTGCCAGTGATTCCTTCGCGGGAATATCTTTGTCAAGAGTGGCGCGAAAAAGTATTTCCTCCGCCATGTCGCCCCCCAGGTTAAGCCTGGTAGCCAGCGTCTGCACTATCGAGGCTTTGCTGGCACTGAAAACTTTAGAGAAACCGTCTCGGTCAAGCGTAAGAGGATCGTTTGCGGAGGGTGGTGAATATGGCTCACCCTTCATTATTTTACGATTCTTCCATTCCCTCAGATCTGTGGCGAATTCTATCAGACCATTATTTGTTATGATGAAGTTCCCCTCCCTGAATAGCTCAAGAATAATCTCCTGCCCAGTGTGAAGGGTGATCTTTACTACTCTGTCAAAGTTAATCTGATTTATTCCCACTATACGACGCTCTGATAACGATTTCCGGAGTAGCATGGATAGCGGAGTTGCATCCTCCGGGCGTTCAGCTTCGTAGAAAACGAGACCTTTCTTCAGCGATACCAGCAGGTAGCGTTTGCCGACGGAAGAGTTGTAAAGCTGGAACAGGAAATCAGTTTCGGCGATCTGGTACACTTTTTTTATGAAACTTCCTGAAATGGTTTCTCCATAATTCTGGATAAAAGCGTAGAAATCTAGAGATGAGGGTTTAGGATTCATTCTATGGTAAATTCACTCCGCGTATTTTATTATGAAGTAGACTACCAATAGTTTTTTTACTGTGGATGTACTACGAATTTGCAAAATCACAGGCTGCAACGCGGTGTTTAAATGAATTTTAATGGAACTTTTGAAGTAAAGGTACCTAAGGACAAGGTGTTTGATGTGCTCATGACTCCAGAAAAATTATCCTCCTGCATACCGGGGTTTAAAAGCCTTAGCGTAACATCGCCCAATGAATTTTCTGTTGTAGTGAGAGCGGGTGTTGCTTTCATAAAGGGAGATTTTAACATAAAATTCAAGGTGGTAGAGAGTGTGCCAAGCGATCATGCAAAACTGGTAGGAAACGGCACCGGTCTGGGAGGAACCCTGGATATCGAGGCAGTAATGGATCTGTCTGAGAATGACAGCTTAACGACAATGAACTGGACTGCAGATACAAAAATTGGCGGTAAGCTTGGGTCTATCGGCCAGAGGGTAATTGGAAGTCAGTCCCGGAAAATGATCGATGAGCTCTTCAGTTCGTTGAAGGACAAACTGCTGTCTGAATAACGCCAAATTTTTTCCTGTTCCATAAAATGACAACAAAATTCAATGCCGTAGTACTGGGAAATGATTTTTATTCCCGGTATAATTTGCATTCTGGAAAAGAATCCAGTGTCGCCGTATTCCTGTTTGACGAATACCTGAATGAAGAACGGTTGTTCCTGCTGGAGAATTTCAGCAGTCAATGTGGCATAATTGAGGTACTGTTTCCCAACTCCGGGCAGGACATCAACAGATACATTCTGGAGACGGAGAAAGTTCTTCAAGAATTGAGATCGGTGCACGGGAAATTTGTTCTTGTAGCATTTGGAAGGATTGCACCATCAATAGTCAAGCTTCTATCAGGAGGCCTTACAGCCACTAAACTTATAATGGTGAATCCAGAATTTGATTCTGATATAATCACACTTCTGTCCAAGATAGATATCCCTTCACTCATAATATCTTCAACAAGAGAGAAGAATGGCTATAATATTGATTCAGTGAAGTATCATGATTTGATGTCTTCTTCCAGCATCACATACATCAGGCAAACTACCGGAAATCCACTGTTCGAGAAATTCACGCAATCATTTAATTCTATGTTGAAATTCCTTGCGGATGAGTAGTCCTACGTTGAAAACCGATATACAGGTGAGATATGGGGACCTGGACACGCTCGGTCATGTGAACAATGCGGTTTACCTTACATACTTTGAGCTGGGGAGAGTGTTGTACTTCCGCAACTTCATGAAGCGCTTTGACGTGAAAAATATAAAGTTTGTTATAGCAAGGGCAGAGATAGATTTTCGGAAATCCATAAAGATGGAAGATCAGGTAATGCTTGAAACTTCACTTGAAAGTGTTGGGAACTCGAGTTTCACCTTTGTACACAGAATTTTGGAAAGGAATACGGGAGAAGTATTCTGTAATGGAAAGATCGTGGCTGTTTCGCTTGATGATAACGGCAAGCCCATGAGAGTACCGGATCAACTCAGAGCTTTGGCTGACTATGGCAAGCAGTGACATGGTCTTTTCTGAATTCAGACCGGAGTGGTTACGTAGGCAATCCAGCCTAGCGATGGCGGAAGGAAAACATCCATAAGATACAGACTCAAATGAACCGCTGCAGCAATGTAAAAATTCTTCCTGAAATAATATATGGCTCCATACATAACAGCCATCGCAAAATTGTCAATTATAAACAATTCCATGAATATTCCGGGATAACCAGGGCCTTGGAACAGAATAAAACTCAGGTAAAGCACAGAATAAAACACTGCCTGAATGATGATTGCCTGGCCAATCGGGAATCTTCTCTGCAGGAACGTTATAATTAGAAACCGAAAGTTGAATTCTTCCAGGAATACAGGGTAATAAGCTGTTTCAAAAACATAAGCCGGTCCATTATGAGTTAGGGCGTAAAGATACAGCCATAATAGAAAGACTGAAATTAGAAACAGAAAGTCCTTTGAGAGGAGAGTTGCGGAAACGGCTTTTCTTATCTCTGGAACGCTGTATGTTATCAACGCGAATAGCATAGGAGTGATGCCGAGATATAGATAGTAGAATATCGTACCGACCTGCATCAGGTAGAACATGGAGAAAATTGCCAGTTCAGAAAATATGAAGGTCAGCGATTCAAACCGACGTCCCATGATACTCCACCTCCGTGTGTTTTGCATAACTGTTTAAAACCAGGTTTGTAGTTAGCCACATGAAAGGAAGAGCAAATATCCACATTATGAGGCTGAAGAGTGTCTGTTGCGCTAATCCGAAATTATTCCAAATGGAGTACGAGAAAAGTATCGATACGTAAAATATGATTATGGCAAACATTGCCAGCATCATGGACAGGAATTCGAGAAAGAGTTTTTTGCCGTCGTCTGACAAACCCGAATATGCGATCCCGGAAATCATGCCTCCCGCAAACGAGGATATGCTCATCAATGCGAAATACGCCCCATCACCTGACGCGAGTATTGTCAGGGACGGATAGAACCATATGAACATAAGTGCTGATGAAATCAGTACAAGTCCCATAACGCCATATTTTCCTGGAAAATGTCTAAGTCCCGGGAAAAATTCAGAAATTAGAAGTGAAATGAGGATCCCAGTGAACAGCATGAGAAAATTGATTCCCCCGTAAAAGTAGAGGCTGTTCTCAAGATGCAGATATACGCCGTATGTTTCAATCAGCGGCATTGCGAGGATCAAAAGAGACGAACCAAAAAGGAAACCACGTTTACTTCTCACTGACCAGATACGATCAAAGAAAGCTACACTAACGCCTTTCATGAATTTTAGCCTAAGAAGGTAATTGGTCAAAAAAACGAGAATGGTGCTTTCAAGAATCAACGGTATAACCGCAACAGAAAGAACCAGAGATATTATTGAAGGAAATACTGCTGTAATGCTTTCGCACTGGCAACTGAGGGCGGAAAGGGCTCCGGACAACTGTCCGCCTATTGCTGCCTTTGCCCTCCTCCTGACATAACTTATAATCAAGAAGTAGTTTTGAACCAGCAGTATGGAAAGTAAAGAAAACATTGCCAGAGACTGGATGCTTACTGAGAAAACAATGTACCTGGTGAAGAAAACTACACCGCCTAGAAATAATGGGGGAGTACCTCCAGTTATTACATCATCTGCGATAGAGGCCACCAGAAGGCCAATTCCCTGTGGTACATAATTGAATCTTATGAGTCCGGAAATAAGGAACATGGACAAAATTGTCAGTTCAATCCCTACCAGCCTTAGAAACGATCTTGTGGTGGCACCATAGTTCGACAGGTATGACTTCAGCATTATCAGAAGAGACAAAAGGAAGAATATCGAAATTCTGAAATAAGGAATAGACAAGATCAAAAGGAAGGAATAGAATACTATGAGGAGAGCCCCAGTCGTAGAATTGATTCCACCCGGCTTGGTAACTAAAAACATTAACCCCAGCATTACTGCGAGAAGTATCATTGCAAAAAACTGCAAATAAACATTATAATCCACGATAACTGTGCCTGACGCGTAAGCGGTCCAGGTACCAAACAGAAATGACAGGATTCCTGCTATCTGAAGAAGACCGGAAAGATTGAGAAACCGGTTTAGTGGATGAAATTCACCAGACATATTGATACCAGCAGTATGAGCAGATAATAGTTGGAGTAGTGAAATGCCCGTTTGAAATCACTCATTGAAAAATTCCTGATTACCGGGACTATAGAATAGTACAGCATCACGATCCCGAGAACTATTGCCAATACATAGTAGACTATGCCTACATTGATCTGGTGAAAGAAAAGTGGCAGAAGCGAGTAGCCGAAAAGAACTATTGAGTTTGCAAGTATGATCCATGAAGTACGCTCAATGCCTACGACTGAAGGGAGCATTGGAACGCCTGCTTTTTTGTAGTCTTCGGTATTATTAGTTGCAAGAGCCCAGAAGTGTGTCGGCGTCCACGCAAAGACAAGTAACGCTATGAAGATAGCGGTCAGGGAAACTTCGTTGCTGACTGCAGCCCATCCTGCAAGTGCGGGGAAGCTCCCTGCTATTCCACCTATTACAATGTTCCAGGTTGTCCGCCTTTTCAGGAGAATCGTGTAAAGCAGCGTGTAGCTGAGGAATCCCATAAAAATGAAAATAGTTGTCAGGAGGTTGATCATAAAAAGGGAAAGCAACATTGACACCGCAATCATTGCTGTGCCGTTGGAAAACATCCGTTTATAAGTCTTGTCGTTCACAATTCTGCCGCGGTAAGATGTCCTGTTCATGTTCGCATCTATATCCATGTCATAGAGGTTGTTGAATAGTGCCGCAGACATTGAAGCGAGAGTCCCGGAAATAATCAAGGGTGCAAGGAGGAAGATCCTGGTTGAAAAAGCCGGGTTGGAAAGGAAACCAGCTAGAGCTACAATGTCTACGAGAAAAGTTATTTCGATTTTGTAAATTCTGGAGAAGTCCCTTCCATTCAATCTACTCCACCGGATCGTTTGAGTTAAGGTAGAGATCAACATTCTCACTGTTTAATCCTTGCATTTGTGCTGTCATCCCATTATCAGGGCTTCCGTTTACCACAGGAGAATGGTTAGCCAACTGGATTGGCGTGGAATTTGCGCTGACTACTATGATTCCGTACATTGCATCGTAGTGTATTGTGCACCAGTATGTGTATATGCCAGCGGTATGGAAAGGATATTTTCCCTGTACTTCGTGTCCAATGGTCTGAGTAATCTGTGATGTACTGAGTATTCCGTAGTTAGTAGCGCCTTCCCACTTGGTTGGATTTGAGGAGATGGAGCTATTGATCTTCGAAAAGAGTGAAGATGAGTAAGCACCATCATAGCTTATGTACAGGTTATGTGGAGCGCCATCCTCCTCGGTCACGTTGAAATACACGAGAGTGTTCAGGGCAAATGATAATGTAGGATTAACTGCGCTTGCATTTTCAAAGTTGTTAAGGTTTTTCCATCCTGCTGCATCTGCTCCGAGGTTCACATATTGAACCGAGGTGTGACTAAAGTCAGTTGGTGCAACCCCTGTTGTTACCGGAGTTGTTAAGATATAACTAAAACTCAGAGCAATAACTACGATAACTATTGCAGCAAACGTTATTCCGCCTTTGTTTGATTCCATTAATCGCCACCTCCAATGATCTGGTTCGTTTCCGTCCTGTATTCAAGTATGTTATGAGGATCAGTTGTTGGTTCTCTTGACCAGCTCTTTGTTATATTGTAAAGGAACACAAGCTGTCCTATTCCAATTATGACACCGCCAAGAATTGCGCTATCCTGATATACCTGGAACTGCGCGAAATATCCTGCTACAGCCCTTGGCATTCCGATAAATCCGCCGACCTCCCATGACATGGACATGAGAAATGAACCTACTGCAGTTATGTAAAGGTGCCATTTTGCGAGACGTTCATCATATATCCTGCCGTTGGAAAATGTTGGAAACAGGAGATAGAAAACTGCTGCAGTTACTCCGAGAGTTACTCCAACAAAAACAAAATGGAAATGTCCGGTCACAAAGTATGTTCCGTGCGCTATTTCATTAACTGACTGATTTGCCAGCATAACTCCTGAAACTCCGCCGAGGATGAAATCGAATATTCCGTTAATAACAAAGAGCATGGGGGTCGTCAGCCTGATTTTCTTAGCGTTCCACATTGTTCCAATCATGTTGAAAACGGTAAGGGCTGATGGTATCACAACGAGGAATGATGTTGTGGTAAAGAACAACACCCAGTCGATTCCAAGCCCGGAGTTGAGAAGATGGTGCCCCCAGACAACTTCACTTAGTATCATGAGCAGCCCGAGAGAAAATACTGCGGAGAAATAGCTGTATACTGGAGTTTCTGTAAATCTGGATATTATATCGTACATCAGTCCGAAAAACGGAAGAATTGCGATGTAAACTATAGGATGTCCCCAGAACCAGAAGAGAATGGCAAATGTCAATGGGTTGCTTGACGATCCAGTGAAAAATATGGGATTGAACAGATCGTAGAACAACATGCCGAGCCCAATCATAAGCGGGGGATCAGCAGATATTAACATGATAAGCGTAAAAACTACTGACCAGGCAAACACAGGCATCTTAGCAAGAGGAATATCATCTGACCTGTCGATGAATATGATTTTTAATACTACAACGCTGGTCAAGGTTATTCCTATGAATATCATCTCCATCGCAATTATGGCGAGCCAGTCATAGGCACCACCGCCGAATGGCTGCAATTGAAGTGAAAGAGGAGGGTACAAATACCATCTGGCACTTGATTTTGACACTAGAAACAGTGAACCGCCCAGAAACCACAACCAATAGCCAATCGATGAGAAGTGTCCCATGTTATCTCTTTTCAGCCTGAGATAGCTGGGCAATAAGTAATACGCAGAACCGAACGCAGATCCTATGGCGAACATGTATATCATCAGGACTGCGTGTTGTGTCAGAAAGATGTTGTAAATTATGGGATTAATAATGGTTGGATTCGGATCGGTGAGGCTTACCCTCATTAATACGCCAAAAGCACCAGCCAGGAAGAGGAACATCAAAGATGTAAAGATATATCTGAGTCCAATGCTCTTTGCGTCATCGTAAACGAATATCGACCAGCTAAGTGGATGTGGTTTGCCATACATCTGTTCCCTGATGTAAGCGCCTCTCTCCGGGTAACCTTCATCTCTGGCCTTAATTTCAGCCGCCTCGTTCTTTGACGCAGCCAGATAGTACAGAAGGAACACTAAAATAGCCGCCAGGGAAGTAACAACAGATGCAGTTATTAAAAGAGTGAATGTGGACATCTTAAGCGGACACCTCCATGTATCCCCTCATGAGGTAGTGATCCTTTCCGCAGTACTCGACGCATTCGAAAATATATTTACCTGCCTTTGTAGGTTCGAAGCTTACCTGATTGGGGTGTCCAGGCACGGCGTAGACTTGAAGCCCAAGGGATGGTATCAGCAAATCATGGATAACGTCCTTGGACACTACCTGAAGAGTATAGTTATGTCCAGCAGTAACGTATAGATAATCCGTGGAAGTGGTTCCATTTTGATATGTAAAACTCCATGCCCATTGATAACCGGTAACATTTATTATGGTTGAATTAGCAGGCACGGTGCCATTATTTTCCGGTTGAGCAATGTTAACCTGGTGCCCGAGCACATAATTGAAGTTCAGAACTGCGGCACCCAAAAGAACCAGTAAGACACCTATTAACCAAAGGTATTCATGTGTAGATTTTGCACTCATCTGAAATCATCTCCTTCGATGGAATTGTCGCCGTATTTAATTACCGGATACATGAGAAACATAATTGAGAACGCTGCTGCAGCTATACCGGCAGACATGACATCATTTGCATCAGCACTGGCAGCAATTCCCGGGTATCCTGCAAACATCGTTGAGAAAAAGTAACCCAGAATGAAATAAGACGCTATCCCTATAAATATCGAAACAACCAAAAAGGTGACAATGAGTCTTCCCTTTTCATCCATAAAGTTGCATTAAACAACCTTATTTAAACTTTTTTTGGGTTTTAATAGATGAAGCTTGAAAATATTGGCTCCTTGATACACTTCAATTATATGAACTTTGCAAATCTAACGATTTTATAGTTTCCCTGAATCAGGAGTTATGCAGAATATTTTCTGGGTATTCCTTACAATCGCCTTGATGACAGTAAGTGTCGGGTACGTTCTAATATACCTCAGAAGTATTGCTGGAAGCTTTTCAGTAAGGAAACTTTCATACATAGTCCTATTTCTTACGATGATGGGGAGCATGCTGAATTCCCTTACCTATTACCTGGCCACTCCGCCAAATTTTTTCAACACTATTGCGGCAGTAAATATTGCAATGATGGAAATGACTGTTGCAATAGTATACTTGTTGTGGATCTCATCAAGACACAAAATTCACGCTATATCCAAAAAAGTTGCCCTCGGCATATCCCTGCTTATGGTCTGGAACGAGGTGTCAATGGGTTCTTTGCTCTTTACAATTGCTTATTCGACCCACGAAAGGTACATTATGTCGGGAAGCTCCGGAATCTTTGGCATCCTTGTGTCGGGAGTGAATAGCTACCTGTTCATTGCACCGATGGTTGGCGAGATGATTTTCATTTTCGTTTATTTCAAAGAGACCAGACTTAAGAAAATAATCTTCGGTTCGTTGATCGCAATGGCACTCTCAACGCCGTCCATGATTGAAACCTTGCAGTTCAGGTTCGCTGGTACTATCGTGTTAGCTTCAGTTATGGTCCTTTTTATGATACCGCTCTATGAATGGATCGCTAACCGGCGTAATTCATTGAAGTTGAACGAGATGACCTCTCTTAAATTCGTTTTTTCTATTTTTCTCCTGATGTCTTTCGGAGTTTTCTTCGGAGACCTGTTCCAGACACCGTTTTACCTCGCATGGCTTCCATATGGCATTGCAATGACGTGTACAATGATCTTTTATTTCTATGAAGCCATATTGCCAACCCAGGATGGGGGCCCCATGGTAGGCTGGAGAAAAAATCCCCGCTTCCTGTTTCAGGTTCTAATGTTCTCATTTGTATCGGAGCTTTTCCTATCTGCATCCATTATTTTCATGAACAACGGGTCGCCGTCTTCCGGCTGGTCTGGGTTTATAGCTTTATCAGCATTGTTGAAAGGCGTTGATTCTTCCAGCATTCCGGCAGTGATCCTGGATGTACCGTATGTGATAGGAGCCATTGCCAACTCATACGTTTTTCTCACCATAATGGGGGTGGAGATGGGGGCGCTCGTAGTTTTAAGAATGAGGAAAATGCAGTGGAAGGAGAAGAGGGTCAACCTCACTCTTGCACTTATCTCGTTTGCCCTGTACACCACAATATGGCCGAACTTCGGGCCTGAAAGTTTCTATTCTATCCTACCAGTATGGGCAAACGCTGGCTCACTAGGGCCGTTATATCCATCCATGATAGGAGTCATTGTTGGAAGTTATGCCATCTATGCCATTCTTGCGCTGCTTTTCGGGAGAAGAAGTTACTGCAG
>JAJZOM010000131.1 GCA_021811505.1 Thermoplasmata archaeon
CCGCGGCAACCCCGCCCACGCCCCTCCTGAAGACCTGAAAACAAACATCAGAAAGTAAAAACCCGGAATATAGCCTGAATGGAATTCCGCGATGGCATGACTCCGTGGGAAGACTTTTTTGGAATAAATGCCAAATTTGCACCATTAGCAATCTTTTTCCATTTGACTCAATTAACAATTATGAAACAGAGCGATATTCTTGTTCTAGGAGGAGGCGTGGGCGGGGTTGCCGCGGCAGGTATCCTATCCGGGAAGCTTACGGGTAAAGCCCGGATCACATTAATCGATAAGAAGGAGAAATTCCAGTTCCCTCCTTCATATCCGTGGCTCATGGTTGGGAAGAGGGAGCCGGGGGAGATTCAGAGAAACCTCATCGATCTTGAAAAGAGGGGCATAAACGTCATAAAGGACGACATCATTGCCATTGACCCTCAGGCAAAGAGTATTAGAACCAAGTCTACTCAACTGAGCGGCGATTACATTATTATTTCCCTTGGCGCGCAATATAATCCGGGTCTGATTGAAGGTTTTGAGGAATATGCGAAGCACATTTACGATCTTGAATCTGCCATCATCTTCAGTAACGCAGTGGGCAAATTCAAACAGGGCACCATTACCATAGGAATCTCCAAACTACCATTCAAATGCCCGGCTGCGCCTTATGAGGTTGCACTCCTCCTGGACGATTATTTTGCAAGGAAAGGCATACGCAACAGGATCAGGATGGAATTTTTCACTCCTGAGCTGAACCCTGTCCCTTCTGTCGGACCTGAGATCGGCACAAAGGTCTTAAATTTACTCAAGACCAGGGACATAGGCTATCATCCGGGACTCAAGCTTTCAAAGGTAAGCGAAAATAAGATCTTCTTTGAAAATGGTGAGCAGATGGAATTCGACATATTGTTCTCAACCCCGCCTCACCAGGCTCCAGAACCGGTCGTGTCGGCTGGCCTTACAGATTCAACGGGATGGATTCCTGTGGATACGAAAACTCTGGAAACCAAATTCCCTGGCGTTTATGCGATTGGTGATGTTACTTCTATACCAACGCCTAACGGTTATGTACCGTATCTTCCAAAAGCGGGAGTGTTTGCGCATGGACAGGCTGAAACCGTTGCTGCAAATATAATAAATGAGATCCTCGGTCGCGCTGGAAGAAAAGAGTGGGATGGCCGGGGGGCTTGTTTTCTTGAAACCGGAAATGGCAGGAGCGCTTTCATGAAAGGGGAATTTATTTCCAGTCCAAGGCCCAGGATCGATTTCCACGACCCGGGAAAGGTGTGGCACATGCAGAAGGTGGTATTGGAGAAATACTGGCTGCGACACTGGTTCTGACCTTCATGTCAATGAGAATTTATATTTCGAGGAGATGTGATTAAATATGGCGAATGTTCTGTTTATATTCAACGAACCACCATACGGTTCTGAAGGAATGTGGAATGGACTCCGGCTTGCTCTGACTCTGGCAAGGAAGGAGGAAAGTGCAAACATAAGGGTCTTTCTAGTCGGGGATTCTGCCGTGGGTGCAAGGAAGGGACAAAAGGTCCCACAGGGCTATTACAACCTGGAATCGATATTCAAGGGCCTTGTCTCCAAGGAAATAAGCATTAGCACCTGCGGAACCTGCATGGATGCAAGGGGCATTCAGGATGGAGATCTCATCGAGGGCATAAAGAGGGGAAGCATGGACGAACTGAGCGACTGGGTCATATGGGCCGGTAAAGTGCTCACCTTCTGAGGGAAGGCCTCAATCAGACAAAGATAAGAATAACTGCAACATACACACATGACGGTGATCAGGCAGAATGCGCGGAGGGAACTTCTCTGGAGCCATGGGCACTGCTTCTCTGGTGATGCTTGAGATACTCATTCTCACGATACAGTTTATGCTTGGCATGTACGTCAACCTCTTCGTCACAATCCCACAGATGAGTTTCGGTTATGGGATGATGACCTTGATGTTAGCTGCAGGGGCATCGCTGATCATGTTGCACATGTTCCTCGGCATGGTCATTGGCATCGTATCTGTGATGATTCTTATTCTGTCTCTGATGGCAGGGCTATCAAGGATAGCATACCTGTCCGTAATATCCCTCGTGTTTATCGTTATTGCAGGCGTAAATGGCCTCGTCTTCCTGTTTGGCGGTCAGAATAACGTGAACTCCTTTGCCATGGCCGTGAGTTTTCTGGTCGTTCTTCTGACACAATTTTTCATCCTTTATTACACAATAGATACGCTTGGTCCAAGCAAGCAATTCCTTCGCTGATTCAGTGAAGGACGATCTAGATCCCCAGTCTTTTTGTAATCATCCCTCAATCAGCGCCATCAAACTAAACTGTATTTAAACAACCTCACCTTTTGAGATTGTAAAGCTAATCGGGGAGCGGAAGCTCTATTCCTCCGATTAGCTGGGGTTTCCGTTCCTCCGGTTTGCGGAGGAAACTTATAATGGAAACCGCTAAATCAAAGGGAAAAAGAGGCATTGTTGGCCTTGCTGTTGGCATTATTGCAGTTACAATGGCGATATTTCTTTCATCAGTCATCGGTCACAGCCTGGTATCACTAAATGATCACTCATCAGTGTTAAAAGGGGATACTCAGACTCAGTTCATCTACAATGCAACCGGTACAGGGATAGCATTTGCCTCAGTGAACGGAACCACAACGTATGACATGCCATTCAATGCAACTGTCAGTTACGTACTGACAAATCTTACCCAGGGAGAATTGAATGATTTTTCCGTATCCAACCTTACAATTCTTTTTGGTTCTCCGGTAACAGGGAATGAAAGTATAGGCTTCGGCACCAATGAATCAAACTTTCAGCCCTTCCTTAATGTGTCGCTGAAAAATGAATCATCGGAATACGTGCAGCTGCAGCCTCAGTACATCACTGGAAACCAGTCCTCTTACCTTATGGTAAGGCTGTCAGGCAACACCACCTCCTACAGCTTCAATGTCTTTGCCTACGGCAACAGGCAGTTCTCATTTCTTGGCCCATTTGCCGGTGAACAGGTGGGGTACCTGATTTCAGGCATTGTGATCTTTGGGGCTGCCTTCATGGAATTTCCCTGGTTAGACATTGAGATCATGAAGAGAGGCCAGTCAACCGTCAAAGTACCTAAGAAAAATAAGAAGGGAGGGAAGTAGAATGGTTCGAAAAATCAGGGGAAAAATCAGATCAACATATGGAAACTGGAGCGTTGGCGCTGTCATAATATCAGCTATTGCCTCGCTCTCAATCATAGCACTGATGTTCGAACGGCCAACGTTCGTGGTATTCGGAAACACCTACGCCATAACGGAAGGAGCACTGATTCCAGGCATCATAATGGGATTTGCCTTCTGGCTCCTTGCTGAGATGTTCACTCCTCCGGGAAAGGGAAAGCTTGATCTCCTTGCAAGATTCATTCCAGCATTCATTGCAGGAATGTTTGTAGGTGGAATATTCGGCCTGCTATTCCACTTTGGCAGGTATGTTCTGCTTCCAACTACAGGGTCACTGAGGATCCATACTCAAATGGAAGGGGTTTCACTGCCCAGGATCCGGAACATGGCCAGAGGATCAATGTTATGAAGATACCCGGTGAAAATGTCCAGGCACTTAGGACGTTGCTTCATGAACTTTCACACGCAAAGCTTGAGCACGTCTACGGGAAAGGTGGAACAAGGGGAGTTCAGGAATCTGAGGCTGAATTGTCTGCATGGCTTGTTGGAAAACACTTCGGTTACGATTTCAAGGACTCTTCACCGTATATCAAGGGCTGGTCTTCACACAATGAATTCAAAGAAGAGAATGTGGATAGGTCCATGAAGACTGCAGCCTGGATTATCAAGAATGTGGACCTTGAGGAGCTGAAGGGAAAGTCATTGCCCGAAACCTCAGTGTCCGTTCCAGTATCGAGGAAAACCATCGGCCTGAGGAAGGAATACCAGGCAACCTTGGGGTGAGAGAATGGCAGACGGGAATTCAAGGGATGGGGCTCACGCATTCTATACCATGTATATAAGCTGTTCAGAGCTCCCGGTGAACAGGCCTCACAACCGTTCTAATGTCCTTTCCTATTTCAAGTGTTTAGTGCAACTGGAGAATATGCTTTCCCCATTTACAGATGAAATAGAAGGCTATGAGGACTCATACAGAGGAATCTATGATAAGATATCAAAGATTGACGAAGAATCGCCAAATTACGTGAATGAATCCTATCAGATATGCGGTGAATTCCTTGGCCTTCTATCTCAGGCTATGCAGGAGTTAGGCCTGTTGATACCGGTGAATGCAACATCCAGTGACGGTGTCTTAGCGGAACCATACAGCGATTGAAATGCCTCAGTTCGAACCTGGTGAGAAGTCTACCTGGTTAATCCCCTGGGTAAACAGGAGAATCAAGCAGAACAGGAATCTCATTGGAATCTTTGTTGGCGATACCGGGTCCGGGAAATCTCTTTCTTCTATTTCCCTTGCAGAGCAGATTGATCCTGAATTCTCTGTGGAAAGAATAGTCTTCACTGTCCAGGATCTCATCACCCTGGTCAATTCAGGAAAACTCAAGCCTGGATCTGTTGTAATCTTTGATGATGCCGGCCTAGGTGTCAATGCAAGACTGTGGAAAAACCAGTCTTCAGTCATATTCGGAATGCTCACCCAGGGCTTCAGGTACATGCAGATTATCCTGCTTATCACCGTTCCAAAGATTTACTTCATTGAGCGTCAGAGCAGGAACCTTATTCACGTAATGTTTGAAGCAACTGATGTGCAGGGAATAATGAAGCCCAAGCTGCCTTTCCCTTCTCCGTACCATGATGACAAGATCTGGTTCAAGTATCCCCAGATCCAGCGAGGATTCAAAAAGATCACGATCAAGACTTCTAGGTTTAGGCTGCCTTCCCAAACTCTGACAGAAGCATATGAGGCCAAGAAGAAGGAATACATGGAGACAAAGTTCAAGGAATTTGAAGAGAAGCTGACAGGAAGATCCAGGGATTCAAGTGATGGAATTCCTTTGACATGTGGTGAATGTGGTTATTCCTGGCAATATCATGGATTCCTTAGAACGGCTCAGTGTCCTAGCTGCACAGCTAGGGTTTACATCGTAGAAAGAGAGAACAGGGCATTTGGTTATGATGTAAAGTGTAATCATTGCAACTACGTGTGGAGATTTACCGGCTCTTCAAGGAGAACAAGCTGTCCTAACTGTGAGCAGAAAGTGGATACTGAGAAGAACAGGGTGCCTGACTCTGATGATTCTAACGTTACAGTGTGAAAGTGTCCTGTAGGACAAAGACAGGACACCAATAGGACAGACTCATTAATTCTACATTTTATTGACTTTGCGAGAGATTTTGTCCTGTTTTTGTGATGATGATGAACTTTTCATGTATTACATAGATAAGATATCAGGGAGATTGTTCCTGAGAAATTTGTCGAGCTAAAATACTCAACTCTTTGGTGTTCACCTGTCGGGATAAAGTATTAAAAATAAGCAGATTCAGTGATTCCCGGAAAGACTAGATCAATAAAAGAGGACGCCAAGGTCCCAACTCTGTTCAACACCCTGAAGAAGATCGCCAGGGATCATTATGAACTCAAGGGGGGGCCATCAGGAACGGTGCCCGGGGTTACACCGCACACTCAGGGGAAGGTCAGAAGATTGTTGTCATGAAGATACCAGGAGAGGATGTGAACGTCCTCCACACCCTGATAAACGAGATGTCACATGCAAGGCTGGAACACCTCTACAGGAAGGTTCCCAGGGGCATTGCAGAATCCGAGATGGAACTCTCCACCTACCTGGTTGGGGCACACTTCGGCTTCGACCTCCGTGATGAATCGGCAGCATACGTCAAGGGATGGCTGGACAATGTCAGGAACACAGACAGGAAAGATATGGGGAAGGAGAACCTGGACAGGGTGATGAACAATGCAAGGTGGCTGATCAATGAGATTTCAAATGCTATACTCTAGGAAGAATTCATTTTTATGAATTTAACGAAACCTGAGTTTCGTTTGAAACGATCCCGAAGAAAATTCTAATATGAAAGCTATATAAGGTCGAGGTCATTAAGATAAATATGCTTTCGAATCCTGAATCTATTAAATCGCTAAGTAGTACGTCCACAAGTATCTCTAATTCTATTTCAGTGTTTTCAGACCGTCCAAGACCAGAAATGAGCATTAATGAAATAGGGAACAGATTGTATTTGGATTATAAAAGGGAAGCAACAAACTGGATATATGGTGAGTCTGACGTGGAAATAGGTTTGACGAATGACCTGAGAATCTCATACATTTCTATAGAGATAAAATCAAGGAAAGCAATAGAGGACTTAGACTTACTAAAGGAAGCCGTTGAAAATGAAAGAGCCAAAGGTAGTTCTGAAGAATAGTGCACCCTGTACTGTAAAGATACCTGAACTGGGCTTACAGGTTACATTTGAGATAATTGATGCTCAGATAGCTATAATTGGGCTGGGTGTAAATGTCTTAAATACAACGCTAAAAATAGTTAACCAAGAGGCCATTAACAAGAAGCCATTCATAGGAATACCTTTAAATCAATTATCGGAGGAACAGCTCGATAAGATGTCAATGTTTGAGTTTGATGATCCAGCTAAGGCAAGGTTCGAAGCCCAATCAGGAGAAAAAGTAGACGTATACGCCGAACCTGTACTTGTGAGATTTTCTGATCGGTATATCACCGGATTGGGATTCCCGCATTTCAACATATCCACAATGTCAGGTGCAATCATTGTGCAAAACGATTGATTTTATAGATAATCACATGGTTGACCGAAACCATTTTGGCGACATCTATAAATATATTTTAAGTGAAATCAGAGATGAGGGCAAAGCGAAACAAATTATTTCTGACGTTCGTTCTTTGCATTTGCCATGGCTATCAGGAACCTTTAATAATGAATCTTTCCTAAATTCTTGTATTACTGAATCACGAAGCGAAGTCTACGAGGAAGAATGGAGAAAGCTTGCACATCTTAGATTTCAGATTAATGGGAAGGAGCTCTACTTTCAAGTGGTGTTTTCAAAAATAGGCAGTTGCTTCAAGATAGTTACTGCTTTTCCTAACAGAAAACCCAAGAAAGGCATTATTTACTATTATATTCCTTGTTAAAGAAAGAATTTTGTTAACTTCTACCCTAAAACTTAACGCCCTTTATATATCGACTTCCAGGTTTCCAAAGGCCAGTATATAAACGGACATAGAAAAACCATTAAGTCTTGCCACAAACTTAACACTGGTTTTGAGAGCCATTGTCAGATCATCGGAGAAATTTGAAGTCAGGATCCTCAGGCCATCGGAATGGGAAATACTGAGAGACAGCCTGGACATCAACATGAAAAGGATATGCACATCTCTCCTGGTAACAGGCATGAGATACGCTGAATTGCAGAGATTCAGGGAGAACCCGGACTGGCTGGATGGCAGGTTCGTCCATCTTCCCCGGGGATCCATGATGAAGGTCAAGGCCAAACAGAAAGAGAGGGCGATTAGGTTGAGTGATATCGGCAAAACCCTGATTTCCGATCTATTCCAGGCTCCTCATCCATTGCCTGAACTTCCTGCATTCGACATGAAGCTCAGAAGGATTTCGAAAAGGATCCTCGAGGGAACTCCAGTCAACAATAAGACTTTCAGGAAGACCTGGGAATCCTGGCTGGTGTTCTATTATCCGGACAAGTCTCTGCAAATAGCATTGAGTCAGGGTCACACCACGGTGACGCAGTATGAACATTATGTGAATATACCGTTTGAGGAAGAGGACAGGAAAGAGATGAGGAAGTGGGTTGAGGGGTGGACATAAGTGTCTTTGGAATAGAGACTGTATTTGCTAAACAAATAAACAACAGAATAATCTTTTTCACTGGAGTCAGATACCTTATATCATACTATGAGTAATCCTATCTTCTCATTTTATTTAGAATTCGGTCAAATGTTGCTATTAACCAGTAGGGGAAGCATAGATTGAAAATCTTGAAACTAAAATTAAAAAATGTTCGAAGTTTCAAAAATGAAACAATAATCAACTTCAGTGACAATCTTTCAGTTCTGATCGGTCCCAATGGTGGCGGGAAAACAAACATATTGGACACTCTAACAGTTGTCTTGAATCACTATTTCTTTAGAGATATAAGGGAGGCCCCGGGAAATGATGCAGCGGGAACCCCATTCATATCGTTGCAAGATGTATTCCACTTTGGGGATGCTAATCACAACGGAGTTAGAACATTTCTTGAAAAATACCAGGGCTTGGAGCAAGAACCCCAGATAATCTCAATAGAATTTAAAATCACTGAAGAGGATATTGTGAACATTAGGAGGATGAAAGCGAATAAGCAGGTGTTGAGTGAATTTGAAAAGTCTCACTATCGTGGGGGACATAGAATCATTGGACTCAATCTGGGAGGAGTAGAGCTATCGGTTGGAGATACAATCACCTATGAGATTAAGGATTGGCAAACACCCGTTCTTGCTGACAAAAGATCTGAGGCTTTCTCCAATTACCTATCTTTCTTTAACGTATACGACTTTCTTGTAAACTCTTATAATCAAAGCCGAGAAAATGGAGATGCCCTTGAAAGATTGTATCCAGTCATCCAATATTTTTCGCCACATAGAAACTCATCTATTGATCGGGCATTCGTTGATCTTCCGCCTCTGAATCTGACCGAACTATCACACACGTACAGAAACAGCACTTCAAGGTCTAGCAATAAGGCTTCAGATTATATTTTAGGTTATCTAGCCCTTAAGAAGCGCAACTATTATGACAATGAGGAAATGTTCCAAAATGATAAAGAAATTGTTGTACTGAAATCTATACTTTCAAACTTTGGTTACGATGGAATAGAAGCAAACGTAATTAACCCACAAAAGAACCATTATGAGGTACGCCTTAAAACAGGAGGTTACAACCTCGACTTAGGGAAACTGAGTTCCGGTGAAAAAGAATTGATCGTAATGGTTTTGTCAATTTTCTCATACGGCATAACAAACGGAGTTGTAATAGTTGATGAGCCCGAATTGCACATTCACCCGAGGTGGCAAAGAGGATTATTGGATGCTTTTCGAGTTTTGCAAAATGAGAAAAACGTCCAGTTCATCATAGTCACTCATTCACCATTTCTGATAGACGTTAGTAATCTGAATGGTGTCATAAGGGTATACAAGGAGGATTTCGCAAGTCTTGTAGTAAATTATGACGAAAACCGCTCAATAAGTGCGAAGAATCTATATGGCGCACTTAATGCTTTGACAATTGAGAAGGCTTTCTTTGTTGATAAAGTCTTGTTGGTTGAGGGAATCTCTGATCGAGTGATCTACAAAGCAATTCTGGACAAAGAAATCACAAACAAAAACGGACCTTCAATAGAGATAATAGATGTCGGTGGAAAACACAATTTTTCTAAATTCCAGGAAGTTCTCACCGCATTCAACATTCAAAATGTAATTATAGCAGATCGAGACTATGCCATCGATTTGAAACTAGCAAACGATAAGTGTCTGGAACTAAACGAAAAAGGGTTGATGGAAAATCTTAAGGAGCGAGGAAGCAAAGACCGCACCTCCTTAATTGGTATCCTTGATAAATTTACTTGGGAAAATAGGGATTCTCTGACGGAGCTGGATTATTCAGAGTTAAATGGCTTAAACAATTACCTGAAAACTAAGAACTCAAATATCTCTGAGAACTGTAGAGGGGCATTAAGTGGTGAAATAGAGATGCAATACAGAAAGGGGATTTACATCTTGAAGGAGGGGGAGCTGGAAGATTATTTTCCAGTCAGCGGAAAGATGGATATTGAGAAAGCCCTTGAGATTAGAAACAAAATCATTATCGGAAATCTCGCCACTCCTCTTGAAATGGTTTCAATATTTCGGATGATTATCGCAAAATAGACCATGATTGCACAGCTGCTTCCATGCACGGGAATTGGGAAGGATTGGTAGCGTTTCATATTTTCTAGTGATCGGAACAAAGAGGCCATCTGTCCCTGGGACCCTCAAATCGGTGTCCGAAAAACCTACCCCTCAAAACTGACTGGTTTATTTATATACCCCCTACCCATGATTTTACTGTCCGAAAAGGAAATCTTTGTTGGACAGTTGAAATGAATGACATGGGATAAACAATGAAATGGATTAGAATTATAGTTAAATACCATACCGTTAATACGTAATAGCATTTTCTATACATGGGGCGAAGAGAAACAATTCCAGTTCAAAGGAAAATGAGTGCAGATGAGCTTGAACAGCGGATCAAGACTCTTGAAAAGGACACTATGGTACTCAAGCGGTTGTATTTCATTAGACACAGATACAAAGGCGATTCTGTGGAAACAGCTGCGGAGAAGGTCGGTGTGTACAAGATGGTGGCATACCAGTGGCAGGATCGGTGGAACGAGGATGGTTATGGTGGCCTTGCTCCAAGGTTTGCAGGCGGTAAACCTGCAAAGCTCTCCAGGGAGAAGATCGAAAGGCTCAGATCAATCCTTGGGGAGAGGGATGACTGGACCACAGAAGAGGTGCAGGATCTCATCGAAAAGCGATTTGCCGTC
>JAJZOM010000039.1 GCA_021811505.1 Thermoplasmata archaeon
ATAAGCGGACCGATATCTGTTTCCCTTGAGAAAGGATCTCCAGTCTTCAGTTTCCTTACCAGCGTCACTATTTCCCTGGTCAACCTTTCTTCATGTGTACTGTGGACGAGCACCCTGCTGATTGCGTCACACCTCTGCCCGGAGAATTTGGTTGACCCAGTAACAATGTTCTGGGCCGCGCTCTTGATGTCTCCGCAATCTTTCATAACCAGAGCTGCCGCTTTTCCTCCAAGTTCGAGGTGTATGCGTTTTATTCCCGAAATCTTTGTCAGTTTAAGTCCTACTTCAGTACTTCCTGTAAACGTTATCATGTCGACTTCATCCCTCGTTGCCAGGTAGCTTGCAACATCTGTGGCGGTCGGGATTATGTTAAGTGCGCCAGCGGGTAATCCGGCCTCCTCAAGGATCTTACCCATCATAATCGGGGCAATTGGGACCAGCGATGGCGGACGGAGTATCACCGTATTTCCAGCCAGTAGTGCTGGAATAACCTTGGTGTAGGATATGAACAGCGGCATGTTGAATGGCGCAATGGCGAGTACCACGCCAACCGGTTCTCTCAGTACAATGGCGATCCTACCCCTGTTGGGTTTGGCCCATTCACCTGGAATGAAATCTCCCTGTATTCTCTGTGAATCACTCTTTACCCGCCGGAGCCTCTCTATGGTGGCATCGACTTCCCCTTCGGCTTCCTTTATGGGTTTCCCTACGTTTTTAACCAGCGCGGTAACGAAGAGTTCCCTGCTGGTCCTCAGCAAATCCGCGGCTTTTTCAAGTATGGCTATCTTTTCATCGCCACTGAGGTTCTTCATTGTCTCCTTCTTGTCCCTTGCTGAATCCAGCGCCTTATCCACAAGTTCCAGATCGGCAATTGAAACGTTGCAGAGTACTGATTTGTTGTCAGGATCCTTCACTGGTTTGCTGCTATTCCCGATCCAGTTTCCTGCCACATACATTTTAAGAGTTGCCGTCCCGTCCTTCATCTCTATGATGTCTGGGAATCTATCCTTAAGGGCGGAAAAAAATTCACTGCTTTCCATGTTCGTACGATTTTCCAGCATCTTAAATACTTTTGCAGCAAAGCCGGAGCTAACTGTAAGCCCACTGTATGATATCTATTCAGCAAAACATGAACAAAGCCATTGCCATTCACAGATTTTGTGTTCCCAGAAAGAAATATAAAGATCATAAATGTGCTGCACACCCTCTTCTACGCAACTAGAGTTGTAAAAATATCAAAATGTAGGGTTAAAGTGAAGGGATCAACGAGCGTTGTGTTCAAGATCGGATTTTTTCGTTATCCTGAGCTTACAGTACTGGTAAAGGGCATCGTACAGTGGAAACTGGAGTCTCATGTTTTCATGGTCATCTCTGGCGATCTCGCGGAACCCCATTGCTGCCGCTTCCAGCCCAGCCGATTCTCGTCTCGGGTTTGCGAGTGACGCATCAGCGCCCCTTACAATTTCAGCAAGATCCAGCAATGCACTATCCTTCAGGTTGTATTTCCGTATGATGGCATCAAAACTCACTCGTTCCTCGCCGTGATCCACATAATGCATCAGCTCAGCCCCTTTTATGTCAAAAGGTATTGCTGCCATGTCTTTCGCAACCTCCATCACCTTTTCTCTAGGGACGAATATAAACTCAGCGTCCGAGTCCACAAACCTCTTAATCAACCAGGGACATGCTATTCTGTCAACTTTTGCCTTTTCCCTTGTTACCCATTTCATGCATAGATCATTCATTCCTGCGTAAAGATTTTGTGCAGTGTGATGGAGTTTTGCATTTCATCAGGATTATATACAACCTAGCGATGCGCGTCAATGGTAAATTCTGGCTTCCTCAAGAGAATTATGGTTGTGGGTGAGAAGCACGTCCTTGGTGAAATGACTGGATATATGGACATGGCGCTGGAGGCGACCGGGCTTCTCTATGAGATGTTAGACACCAACCAGAAGAGAATGCTGGAAATTAATGATAAGATCAGGCTTCTTGAAAGGAAGGCTGATGACTACGGTATGAAGCTGACGCACGAAATAACGAGCGGTGCCATAAGTTCCAACCTGATGGACAATCTTCTTAACCTAACCGACAAGTGCGACGACATCCTGGACAAGACCCATTATCTGAGCAGAGAAATAAAGAGGATGAACATCGACTACAAGAGAACCAACGGGACTGCGATCATTGCCTCCTCCTACAAGACATTCCGGATCATGATCGATAAAAGCAGGGAAGCCATAAAATCCGTTTCAGCCATGTTCACAGACACAAACATGGATTCCCTTAAGGAGGAAAGGATGAAGATAGAGGTCCTCGAGGAATCCGTTGACGAACTCAAGGACAACCTCATAGATGACATATACCGGCATGCCGACGAGATGCACTTCCTCGTATACGACCACCTGATGAGCCTTGTGCACAAAATCGACGACATGGTCGACGACTGTGAAGATATATCTGACCTTCTCCTCAACATAATTCTTTCAGTGTCTAAATGATCACCTTAGCATACCTTACGACCATTGCCCTTGCGGGCATACTCACTGCTTTCGTTGCAGGGAACAATCTCTCGGCAGCGGTAGGCACCATAATCGGTTCCAGAATCACCAGCAGGGCAATGGGAATAGGGATCGGAATTTTAGGGTTCACTATTGGGCTGATGCTTGAAGGCTCCGCCCTTCATTCTGCTTCCGCGAATCTTCTCCCCCACTCTTACACCCTTGTAAGCTACGCATTCCTTGTATCATTTGCGCTCTTTATACTTGCCTATTTACTGCGGTCTCCGCTCTCCCTTACCATGGTTCTGGTTGGTGTTGCCATAGGGTTGTCTATACATCATGGATATGCGGTGAACAGAAGTTTTGTAATACTAATGGTAGCCACATGGATTCTTGCTCCGCTGGGATCAGTCCTATTCGCATTTCTTCTAAACAGAGAGCTTCAAAAGAGGCAATCCAGGAATTTCTGGAGCGAAATCTCGTACCTTAAGGTCATACTGATCGTAGTATCCTTTCTTACTGCATTTACGCTTGGCGCGAACACACTCGGGTTGATAGCAAATATGGCAGGATTCGACATATGGGTTATAGCATCAATGATCACGGGCATCGTCGCCGGATCCCTGTTCCTCAGCAAGGGCATTATCAAGAGGGTGGGTGAAGAAATGTACCTCATGAGGTATTCAAATGCCCTCACATCTCTGCTGGTGTCATCAGTATTCGTTGAGATTGCAACGCTTTTCAGCATCCCCCTGTCTAATACGCAGACACTGACATCAAGCGTTCTGGGAACAGGAATGTCATACAGGACAAAGGCGATTTATATGAGACCGTTCATGATAGTGCTTGCAACCTGGATCATTGCACCCCTGGCAGGACTTTTCCTGGGCCTCGTGATATGATTTATCGAATAAGGCAACATCTGTTCTCACGTGTGACCATATTTGTCAATGGGTAACATACGAATGGTTTTTCTTTGTGTCATGATTTCCCACATGTTGGAAATACAGGTTAATGATTATGAGATGCCCACATCGGCCAGGATTGTATTCATGGTACTGAAAAGGCTGCGTATTGCTGATTTCAGAACCATAGAAATGGAATCCGGACTATCCAAGAGGAGCGTTCTCTATGCCGTGAAAAGGCTGCGCGAGATGGGGCTGATAGATATCCAGATATGCCTTAATGACACCAGGAAGAGATTCTACTGTGTCAAAATCAAAGAGGGAAATCTCTCAGAGACGGCTTAAAATCTCCTTGATTTCATCATCCTTGAAAGGCCCTTCCACGGCCACGGGTAGGATTAAAGCCCCTTCCTGGTCCCCCTCCCCGCCTTCTTCAGACTCAAACTCCCCCATCCATACCATGTAATTGTAGCTCCCATACCTGTAAACCTTGGCAAATTCTGTATCGTGTATGAGTTCAGTAGAGGAGCTTTCCGAGAGGACTCCGTAAATATAACCAACCAGAATGTCCTCGTCCCTCGATCCCGAACCGCCGAATCTTGTGTCTCCAAGGGAATGGCAGGAATCCATCAGATCAAAAAGATTTGCATCATCAAAACTCAATGCAGCCCACCGTGTTCATCTGCATTGTTAAAGGGCTTATAAAAATTGAGACAGGCACATTCCATATTGGATTGTTGAAATTTCTGGATTCCTGTTGTTGGAGCAAACAGAAACCACGGTTCATGACTGGGGGTAGAAACGGATTAAGAAAAATCAAAAGGTTGATATCCCTCGTTTATAATATCAATTTATAATGCCTCAAAACGAGATCAAGCGCGTTGACGTTCTGATCAGAACCTTCAATTCCGCAGACACCATTGCTGAGTGCCTCCAGTCCGTCGTTAAATTCATTCCCATCAGGAAAATTATAGTTGTCGACCACAACAGTACGGATGGGACTCCGGAAATTGCCAGTAGATTTGGTGCAGAAGTACATTCGGAAGAAACCGGTCTCGGATTTGCAACAAAACTGTTGATATCCAGGGCAGAAACCGAATATATCCTGTTTGTGGACGGAGATATAACGGTGACGAACGCTGACTTCTTTGAAAGGGCGGCCGGGCTGTTCAACGATCCCAGGACCGGAGCGGTGGTGGGATGTGCCGTGGGCCATGATTTCCTTTATGGGATACCGCTGGGACTTACCATGCTGCCACTGGATCTGGCTCGAAAAATAAAGATGCCGGATGTTATCCAAGGACGGGAGACATTCTATTTTGAGGAAATTCTGGCAGATTATTCGAAGAAAGTTAGGTATATCAGGGACGCGATGGTCCACAGGTCAACCTACAGAAAATACCGCTATTGGCCCGAATGGCAGGGGGCACAGATAAGATATACCCCTTCGAGGCATTTCAGCCAGTTACTGAGAGCAATATTTGTGGTGTACATGATGCACCTCAACAGCAAGAGCGCCAAGAATTTCCTTTACTCACCGATATACTACGTAAAGATTGTTTCCGGCTTCCTGAACCCAGAAAAGTGGGGAGATGTCGACAGGAGGAGAATAACTGATGCAGTCCGGGAATAATGTGGATAAAGACAGTGCCAGAGACTCTTAAAATCCCTGCAGGATGTGGTATGAATGAAAGTATATTCCGAGAGGTTCCCTATTAAATATCTGATATCAGATGAAGGTATCTGCCTTGGTGTCGATACCAAGAAAAGGTCCTTCCTGTTCATAATATGTGCTGCAGGCATGATGTTCAGGCAAAGACCGGTCGGAGACAAAGTGGTTGAAAACCTGAATTATGAAATCATAGACATCTACAACCACATAGGGTCTGAAACTGGATAATAGCCTGAGGTTTTATGACAGAATCTTTGAAATATGGGACAGCTGGTGATGATTTGAACGTAGGTTCCCAGTACGTCACGGTTGATACGGGAGACAGGCCTGTAAGACTTGCCTATGTATACGATACTGACACGTTATATCTGATCTCTTCAGATTTTGACGCACGCTGGCCATCTCACATCCTCAGGGAAAGAAGGGCTGATTTTGTCATAAACAGCGAAAAACGTTCCGGAGTGCCCGAACTGATTACGTCAAGCAAGGACAAATCCATTGTTCTCGAAAAGTTCATAGCCAAGTACGGAAAAAATTACGTATCAAAATACTTCAATTCTCCCGGAAGATTCCTGAGGATAGTGGCCGGGACGCAACCAGAAAGTGTAGGAGGCAATTATTATAGGTGGCTTGAGGAAGAATTTGACAGCGTCGCTGATGATTATGACGAGCACATATTCGGCAACAGGGTGAATGTTCTTCTCAGGGACAGGTCCCTGAGCAAGATCAGAAAATTCTCGGTAAAGGGGCAGCACATACTTGAGATAGGATGTGGAACTGGAGCGGAGACCCTTGAACTGCTGAGGGACGGGCGCGAGGTTTTCGCCATAGACATATCTGGCAGGATGCTGGAAAACATACAGAGAAAAGCTCGAGATGAAGGCCTGATTGAAAGCCTGAGAACAATGAAGCTGAAAGCTGCGAATGTCGGGGAACTGCTGGGAACTTGTGGCCAGGAATCATTTGACATCGGGTACTCCACGTATGGGGCTCTAAACTGCGAACCTAACATCGAAAGCGTACCTGGCGCGTTAAGCTTGCTTTTAAAGCCAGGTGGTTACTTTATTGCAGGAGTGTACAACAAATTCTGTATTGCCGAAACGGCCAGCAATGTGCTCTCGATGAACAGTTCGCGATTATTCTGGCGCCTGAAGAACCCGATCAGGGAGGGCAGATCCAGATTCTGCATCGATGTCTATTCCTTCAGCTTCAGGGAATTTATGGGAATTTTCGGAAGATATTTCAGGGCTCTTGAAACTGAAGGCGTACCGGTAATTCTGCCCCCATCTAATTTCAAGCGCCTTTTGGGCCTGCTTGAGAGAAAATTTGTAATGCTTGACTCAGCCGACCGGAAAATTTCCGGGATCTGGCCTCTGAAGTATCTTGGAGACCATTTCCTCACTGTACTTCAGAATAAATAGCGCAGTATGCTTTTTCACGTGGGCTATCCGGTCACACATATATGACTCCATTCCTGTTTTCAAAATAATGTCCACAATTGTGGCAGTTCGTTACCTGACCAGAATGAAGAAATTCGGCTAAGATCGGTTCATGGCAATCAGGGCAAGCCATTATTTCCTCATCGTTCCTGATTGCAGCAGGACGCGCCCCAACTTTCTGCATGTAAATGAAGACATGTGGAAACAGGCCCAGAATATCGGGCAGAATCGAAAGCTTCACGAATAATTTCGCAGGTAGCGGGGCAAATGGACTATAATCCTCAAGGCCGCAGGATCTGCTTGATACAGCCCTGAAACCGGCTGTCGAGGATATTTCTTTGAAATATGACACAGAATAAAATGATTCTTCAAAGTTGGAGTTCAATACCCTTCGTGCATGCCTTGACCTCGGTCCAGTGGCCTTCCCCTTATACTTTACTCTGTCCAGGATAGTTGCAACCGAACCCGTGTGGAAGAAGCTAATTATTGCAGATCCGCCTGGCTTCAGAACACGTGCAAACTCCCTGAGCGCCGTTTCTGGGCTCTGCAGGAAATTGAAGACCCTGATCATCACGATTGTGTCCAGGCTGCCGTCCAGGAATGGCATATTGTAAAGGTCACCGGCTATCCTGATCAGTTTGTTTGCTCCCGGAGGAGGATTGATTTGTTCCAGGAAAGAAGGGGTGACATCCAGCGCATAGTATCGCCTGAACATTCCTGCCAGCGCCCATGTAATCCTTCCATTTCCTGCTCCTATCTCAAGGACTTTCTTCTCGGGTGACAGATCAATCATCGACAATATAACCTCCCTCTCAACCATGGTTACCTTTTCCCGTCCTTTCCAGAGCTTTTCAAAATCCAGCAACGAGAAATCGTTCATATGAACTCACTTTCCGCCCAATTATAGCCTCTTTCATAGCATGCATAGGGAGTGCGGTATGTCCTTTATCATTAACCGCATCTAATGAGTGTAAGAAGGTTTTTTACTATATTATTCTTCGGAAAGACGCCACTGCTTAAAACGGATTGTTTCTATGCTTCCTGTTTGAGACTGGAGGTTTGGAACATTTATCATTTCGGATATCAGATAATATTAATTACTTATTTTGATTAATTACGACAATGGACACCCCTTCATTGCATGTTTCTTCTTCTCGCGGAGTCGTGGAAATGAGCCGTACAGAAATAAAGCTGCAAGCGAGGAGGAAGAAGCTGGAGGAGGCAAACGAGTTTGTGCACTCCATGTTATCCGGGAATGTCCTCTTTGCCGGCGTGTCTGGATCCGTTTCTTACCTCCCAGATCCTGATGACGACATCGATATTTTCCTCATAGTAAAGACCAACAGACTCTGGAAAGAGCTTCTCAAGTCCTTTATAGTCCGCAGGTTGAAAGGAAACAGAGACATATGCCTGTGCCTGGCATTTGACGATGAATACGCCCTACGTTATTACAAGCAGGAAATATCAGGACTTGCTGTGAAGGATTCTCTCAATGTTGTAAGCATATTTGGAGGTGAATATTACTCAAGGATACTACATTCATCGCCGGCCGTAATCGCACAATACCAGCACATTAAAACAAGCAATTCTGAAGATCTGGCAGATGTCAAAGAGAGAAACTCCTGGGAATCATCTATTATCAACGGCATCTTTTTTGTAATCGGATCCAGCTGGCTTTATCTGAAGCAGCTTTATGTGAATAAAATGCTGGAGAGGCAAGGCAGAACCTCCGAAAGATTCCGAACAGTAGCAGGACTGCACAGGTTTTACCTTGAAACTGAAAAATATCGTGAACTGGACAGGAAATACAGGGAGGGATCGGAATAATGACGGCTTCAACTGCCATCATCACAAGTTTCGATGATGGGCTATCCCTCAGAAGACTGCTTAACAGCGTAATATCATCGAATGTGGATCGAATCGTTCTCATGTATGGTGGGGAAAAGACGGACAGGAACTACCTGACAGCATTAAAAGATGATAGGCTGATTTGTGAGGAGGAGAAGGAAAGGCTGGGAAAGAGCGAGTCCCTCAACCGGTCATTCAAGTATGCAGTAGGGGACCTTGTGTTTATTGTGTCAGGAGACATATCCATAGAGAACAATGTCTTTGATCGTTGTGTTGAAGCATTCTCCGACGATATAGGCGTAATCGTGCCTCGTGTCATCCCGGCACCCATGGGAGGAATCCATGGAAAGATTGGAAGAGCGTTGTGGAAACTTCACGATTGTGAACTCCATTACATGTCGGCCAGGAATCTAAATGCCCACGGCGGCGAATTCATTGCCATAAGGAAGAAGCTTCTGTCGGACCTTCCCCGGATTGTTAACGACGATGCGTACCTGTGCGTGAGTGCCAGGAACAGTGGTTACAGGGTGGTTTATAGGGATGACATCAATGTTACCAATGAACTGCCTGGAACTCTTCTCGATCTTTTTGTACAGAGGATCAGGATAAACTTTGGCCATCAGGAACTTCTTAAAATGAAGCTTGATCCTTTGGTAATGACGACCCTCATCAGAACCGACCGCAGGACATTTTTTTCCATAATGACGACGTTCCTGAAGAGATACCGGGAGGAAATTTTTATGCTGCCCGTTGTATGCTTCATGGAAAGCCTTGCCCTGTTGGTGGCCTGGCACCACTCCAAGAAGGGAAAATCTTACCACAAATGGCCCATAGCAGCCAGGAGCTGAAGATGAATGCGAAGATTTCTTTCGTTATGTGGGAAAGGGATCAACTTGGCATTTTGCGGTATACATAAATCCCCACTCCTATTGCAATTATATATATCGCAAAGAGAAGGTCATACATTCCCGGAATGTATGGAAGGGCGCCGGCGAATTTTGTAACCCCAAACAGATATTGTGCAAAGCTGCCAGCTGAAAGGCCCACATTCAGCATGCCGTAGGTCGCTATGTCAGCTATCTGAAATATTGCCATGAAGACAGCCCAGCCTACTCCCACACCGACCATGGATCTTTTTCTAACCGCAAGCAGCACAATGAATGCTACGAAATCTACCAGCCCAGTGGCAAGGAGCCCGTACCAGTGGATAAAATATTTAGGGACTGTCCCGAAATCTGTCTGCAGATTCTGGTCCGTGAGCAGTATTACAAGGGTTATAACAAACTGGATGAGAAACAGAAGGGAAAGGTATGCAGATAACCTGCCTGACCCAGTTGTACTGTTCTTCTTGCCTTCACTTGCATCCATGACTGCAATTAATAGTTAATACTATTTAAGTTTATACCCATGTCTGAACTCCGGACTCTGAATGTTGGTCCATGGGCCAGTTCCCTTAACCTCCGAGACGTTTTCTCATTTGGCTGTCGTGTAGAACAGCTTTAATAGTTGGTAGAATTGTTTAAGACTGGATGGAGTTCAAGACCGCATACAAAATACCAGCTTCGTTGTGCATAAGGTGCAGGGGAGCAAAGATGCTATGCGGACTTTCCTACTGCCCGATTTCGGTGAAGAACCTTCTGCAGCCGAAGATAGCAAAATTCAACGGAACGGAGATAAGCGGATCAACGCCTCCCTCAATTTTTGTCGGGAGATACGGATATCCCAAGGTCAACATTTATCCATCAGCACCAAACATTCACGGAGATACCAGCGGATATGAAGACCCAGCAAAATGGATGCATGTGAACATGGAGGAGTTTCTCTCAATGAGGCTTTCATTGCTGCGGGGAGGAATGGAAGTTAACGTAAAGAACATCTCAGACCCTGGAAAGACACTTCAGGAAATACAGGTGATGACGCTATCTGAAAAGCCCGTGGAGGTTGAAATGGAATTCACGAAGAACATGAACAGTGCTAAGATTGTTCTTGATGAGCACGTTCCCCCTATGGGCCCTTCGGCTCCGGTGAAGAGACTCACCATTGGCAATAGCAAAATAGAGGGATTCGTAGAGAGAATATACTCAGAGGACGACCTTCTTGCAGTCAT
>JAJZOM010000070.1 GCA_021811505.1 Thermoplasmata archaeon
CATTTTCGAATATATCCTCGCTTTTTCAAATTTAGTGTATGACATAAAAATCAATAGAATCCCTAGATAATGAAACCAGATATATTAAAACTTGTATAGTCAAACCGCCCATATTTTCTAAATATATAATTTATGTTATTTAAATTTACGGCATGGTCCATTAAACTCGTTGAATGCCCTCTCCCTGTTATCTCACACTTGCAGGAACCATGACATTTTTCTGTGAAACAACATTTGATCCAGCAACGGTTAATGGCAATCTCAAGCCGTCGATCTCGGCAGTAGCTACAGGCATTCCATTATTTTCTTCAACCCGGAGTTTCATTTTCAAGATCTGCTCCATGTCTATCTTCCCTGAGGAATTATACTCAAGGTTCCCAATTCTTACCTGTCCTCCTGTCGAGGCAGCATTGTCTGCAGGAGTAAGTATAGAAACCGTTTTTCCATCATCCGCAGCCAGAAGCATACCCTGAGATTCTTCCCCTCTGAGCTTTGCCCATTTCAGGTTGTCAACCACAACTATCTTCATTCCTACCAGTTCATCCGGAGTGTAATAATTCCTGAGACCTGCAACGATCTGGGCTTCCCTGTAGCCAAGGTCCACCCTGAGAACGTAAAGCTTGTCAGCATTTGTGTGGTTATTCACTTCCTTTATCTGTCCTATTCTCAAATCGAGGCAATTCGGGTTTTCTTTCAGGAGTTCCAGTTTATGGAATGGCGGATCTGTCTTCACAGGGAAAAATTCTGAATTTTCCTTTACGAACAGATTGGCTGTGAAACCTGTTTCCCTGAACTTTGACGATCCTATTATCTCCAGCATCTTTTGTGAAGTTGAAGGTATCACCGGATAGGAAATCCCACATATATACTGCGCCAGTACGAGAGAGTGGTAGAGCTTTGAAATGCATTTGTTCCTGTCCGATTTTATCAGCTTCCATGGTTCGGATTGGTTAAAATATCCATTTGCATATTTGACCAGTTCAAGCCATTCTCCCATTGCCTTCTTGATCTCAGACTGATTCACAAAACTCGAGAATGCCTGAATTCTTTCCTGGGCAAATCTCATAGCATCGATGTCTCTATCATCCGTATTGACAGTTTTTGATGAAATATGCAGACCGTTGTTTGTTATGAAACTCACAAGCCTGTGAATGTAGTTTCCAAATTTATCTATCAGTTCCGTGTTGACTTTACTCTGCAAGTCTTCCACGGTGAAATCTGTATCCGCGCCTTCCGGCAGTATTGATGCCATGTAGTATCTGACGTAGTCTTTC
The DNA here is from genome assembly GCA_021811505.1 of Thermoplasmata archaeon. Next base: position 1,275 of record JAJZOM010000070.1, read on the forward strand.
GGAACAACCTTGATTATTTCATCAACCGAAAACCCTATTCCACGGCTCTTCGAAAACTGCTTACCCTTGAAAGTCAGGTATTCATTCGCAGTCACCATATACGGAAGATTGTAATCTCCCCTTGCCATGAGCATGGCCGGCCATATTATTGTGTGAAACGATATATTGTCCTTGCCCATGAAATGATAGTTTTTTACTTCCGGATTCTTGTAGAATTCCTCCCAGTAGTTATCATGTCCCGTCATTTTCGAATATATCCTAGCGGCTGACACATATCCAATGAGGGCCTCAAACCACACATAGATCCGCTTGTGTTCATATCCTTCAAGGGGGACCGGAACCCCCCATTCTATGTCCCTGGTCATTGGCCTTTCTTTCAGGCCATTCTCTATGAAGTTTCTCGTAAATGAAAGGACGTTATGCCTCCAGAAATTCTTTGTCTCAAGCCATTGCAGAAGCTGATCCTGAAATCGATCCAGCTGGAAAAACATGTGCTTCGTCTCCCTGAATTCCGGAGTTTCGCCACAAATCACACATCTTGGAGACTTAAGATCCATGGGATCAAGTGTCAAACCACAATTGTCGCATTGATCTCCCCTGGATCCTTCAAATCCACAATTCGGGCAGGTACCTTCAATGTATCTGTCTGGCATGAAGCGGTTACATTTCGGGCAGAATGGGGAAAACATGGACCTTTCAACAAGCAGGCCTTTATTGTAAAAGTCGAGGAAGAATTCCTTGACTGTGTCCTTGTGTTCCTGATAGGTGGTTCTGGAGAAAAGATCGAAAACAATATCCAGACTCCTGAAGGATTCCTCATGCTCGCGGTGATACTTATCTGCGATTTCTATCGGGCTGACATTCTGTTTATCTGCTGAAATTGTGACGGGGGTGCCGTGTTCATCACTGCCGGATATGAAAAGCACTTCGTTGCCGTTCATCCTCTGGAATCTCACAAAAATATCAGCGTTAAGGTAGGCTCCTGCAACATGCCCAAGATGCAACGGTCCGTTCGCATACGGAAGCGCACAGTTTACCAGGATCTTCAAATTAATCAGACACCTCCCTCACCAATTGTGATCCAATATAAGTTTTTGATTATAGCTGAACCGGATTGGTTCCACCGAACGAAGAATGAGAAATTTGACAGATCAGTATTCAGAAGAACAGTTTCGGGATGCTCTTATCAACATGTACAACCAGAACCTTGGCCATTTCTCCTTCTGCAAGCCAATCCAGTTCATTGAGTGATTCGTCTCCCTCTCTCGCTTCGACACCGAACGCTTCGGATATTTTCACAATATTCGTCCTGAAAGAAAGAAATGGCGCTTTCTCAACTCCGGGATAAAAACTTGTAGAGAAGCTCTTGAGAATGGAATATCCCTGATTGTCGAGTACCAGGATTTTTAATGGCAGATTATACTGGGATACCGTCCACAGGGTCTGTACAGTGTACATCATAGAACCATCTCCGATTATCTCCAGTACCCTCGGGTTCTTCATGGATATGCCGGCGGCCGCCGGAGTCGCCCACCCAAGTTGTCCGCTTTTTGCGGTGAAATATGAACGATCCCTGTATCCAAGATTTTTTCTGACAGCCACTGATGCTGATATTGCCTCATCAACAATGACATAATCATGGAACTTTTTTCTGACTTTCTGGAGTACGTAGTTCATGCCCAGGGTTCTTCTTTCCCTGGCTGCCACACTTCCGGCAGAGAGGTCTTCAGGTCTCCGGAAATCTCCCTTCGGTTTCACAATCTTTGTCAGTTCCCTCATAAAAAGGCCCGGATGGCTTGTTATGAACTCACCGTACTTGAATGAAGGTGACAGGGATATAGTTATAACCTTCTTGCCCGGAAGAAGAGGAGACTGGAGATAAGGGTAGATCGTAAAATCTCCCCCGAAGTTCAGTATCAGGTCATTTTTCATCAGGATCATGTTCATGGCAGTCGTTGCCGGCAGGATATCTCCAGCAAACCTGTGATTTCCTGACCTGAAACAGGCCCGGCTGCTTAAAGGCTCTGCATACACTGGGCAGCCCACCTTTTCGGCGAAATTCACGGCATCGTCCATGGAACCGTATGCGTCAATTTCCGATCCCGATATTATCGCCGGGCTGGCGGCTTCTTCAATGCATTTCGCCACGTATTCCACCTCAGCCATATCCACAAGCGCAGTGTTTGGATATTTCCAAGCCAGTCCAATATAATCAGCCTCCTCTTCCATCACGTCCATTGGAAATGAAACAAACACTGGACCCATGGGAGGTTCGAGGCTCTTCATCGCTGCCCGTTTGAGTGATCTTTCGATATCTTCCGGGTTTCTCACCTCATACCGGTATTTTACTGCATCGCTGACCAGTGAAAGAAGGTCGTGTGAAAGAAGAGGTTCGTAGTACACATGACGGTTATCCTGCTGACCCGAGGTTATGACAACAGGCGATCTGTTGAGACGCGCGGTGTGGATAAATGCCATTGAATTCGCCACGCCGGGAAGGGTGTGCAGGTTGACTATAGACGGCGTGCCGGTGTACTGTGCAAGTCCGTCGGCCATCCCTACCGATATGGAGTCATGGAGAGTCAGGACGTAATCCTTGATTTCCCGTAGCATTGGTATCTCCGTCGATCCCGGATTGCCGAAAACCGGGCCGATCCTCAGATCATTAAGCGTCCTTGCGAACAGTTCATAGCCTTTCAATCATAGCACCTTGTAGAGAGGCTGGAGTCCCTGCACATATTTCATCACATTGGCGACTGTTTCCGTTATAAACCTCTGCTGGCTTTCCATGGTGACCCCTGCTATGTGCGGTGAAAAAATAACCATTGTCCAGCCTGAACAGTTCGGATGAGAAATCAGGCGGCTCCTGACTGTATACATCTATTCCAGCCCTTATGCCCTTTGTTTTGATCGCTTTTATCATTGCTGCCTCGTCTACGACCTCGCCCCTCGATGTGTTTATGAAAATCGAGCCATCCTTCATTGTATTGAACTGTTTCTCGGCGATGAAATTTTTTGTCTCCGGAGTTAGCGGAACGTGAAGAGATATTATGTCAGATTTAGCGAGAAGTTCATTCATTGAATAAAATTTCAACCCGAGAATCTCCTCGTCCTCTTCCGGCAGTCTTACTGGATCATAATAGACAGTGTTCGCTCCGAAATAGAGCAGTCTCTCTGCCAGTTTTCTGCCTATTGCACCCATTCCTATGATGCCGAAAGTCTTTCCCATCAGGTCCATTGAGTTTGTCAGGACCGGCCAGTTGCCTTTGAGTATCTCGTTGTGGAAGTGTATCAGGTTCTTCAGGTGAGCAAGAGCCATTGTTATTACATGTTCCGCTACACTCTCCTTGTTTGCCACAGGTATGTTGCAAAGCATTATTTTTCTCGATTTGACAGCGTCCTGATCCACGTTGTCATAACCGGTGCTTGATATCTGTATCATTTTCAGGTTTGGAAGTTTTGAAATAAGATTTCCGTCAATTCTTGTGAATGTCGTAGCCACCAATACCTCGGCATTGTGTTCCGTAAAATCCGTAGAAGTTGAGATTTCACCATCCGGCAGTATCTGCCTGATGATCTCCCTGATATCGTCTATGGGAAGGAACGGCGGCAAAATGATGAGAACCTTCATGATGTACAATTAACGTGGGGCTAAATGGTTTTTTCCCACACAGCGTTTTTCTTTTTGAGGCGCTTCAGCTTAAACTGCACCGGAAAACTCTGGCACACCTCTCCCGACAACTGCTTTGAGAAGTGCAGGGTCACCCGTAACGGTAGAAAGAAGTTAAGGGAATGGTTATTTCATGAGACTACTTTCTCGAATCTTGTTTCGACCCATTTTCTGTCCATGTTCGAAAGGAAATATCCGAGTCTCGGTCCTTTGTCCTTCCCGATCAGTACTTTATAAAATACTGAAAAACCCTCCTTGGTATCAAATTCGCTAGACTTTATGAGTTCATGAACGCCATTGTGTATCTGGTCAGGCTGCCATTCCATTCCTTCAATTCTCTTGCGGAATTCCCTTATCAAGCCCTTCTCCCGGTCGTCCAGGCTTACGGTGCTATCCAGGGGCAGGATGCTGAACTTGACCTGATCCGGAGCATATTTGCCCAGCCATGCCTTGACAACTTTGATCTTGTTCGAAAGTTCTGGAGTTATGCTGGCATGGTTGTAACCGTTCCTCTGGATTGCAACCAGCATCTGGTTTTCTTTCGGATAAATCTGTACAAGCGTAATCAGATGCCTGAAGCTTATGAGGTCCTCCTTTTTTCCGGTGTCGATCCTTGACAGTTCATAGATTCTTCTTGAATCGTCATTGCTGATCTCCTCCCGGTTGAAATAAGCGTCCTCGTATTTTTCATATTCATCTATAAGATTGAGGAGACCGAGTCCGGGATCAAAATCGATATGCCTACCTGGCTGGCTTCTGGCTATGAGGAATCTGAGTATCTCCGGTGGGGCGAACTCAACCATGTCTGATGCTGGGATGTTTATTCCAGTAGACGAATGCATTGCACCCTTGCCCTTCAGGAATATGCGCTCGTAAATCAATGGTTTTGGAGCATTCTTTCCGAATATTTCTTCCAGTATCTTCTTTCCAGTGTCGTAAGACCCTCCTGCAGCACCATGATCTTTTCCGAAGGGCTCGACGGTAACACCCAATGCGAACCATTTGGCGGGCCATTCAATCCTCCAGGGAAGCTTGCCATCGTCCTTCCTGATGTCTGCCTTTCCCGTATTTCCGCATTTGCAGCTATATTCAATGTACGGGAAACTGTATGAGACAACAGCTGTGGAATTTATTTTCCCGCACCGGGAGCAGATCGGATTGTAAGGCGCCCAGTCTGTTTCTATCTCCCTGCCTGAAACATCCTCAAGAATTTTTCTGATCCTGTCCTGGTTTTTCATGACAATGTCGATAGCTTCGGTGAAAAGGCCTTTCCTGTACAGGTCTGATGTTCTCAGGACCTCTACCTTTACGTTGATGACTTCCAGTGTTTTCAGAAATGGTGCAAGAAAGTATTCCGAATATTTTCCGTCGCCGGCTGGAGCCGGTATCACATACAAAGGTTTCCCCACATGCTGGGAGTACGTCTGTGGGAGGAATGGGTAGACTTTCCTGAGCGGGTCCATGTCGTCGCACAGGTAAATGAATCTTGAGTTCAGTCCCTTATCTACAGAGGCTTTATAGATCAGGTCACCTGTTAAAATCTCCCTCATATTGCCAACATGTATTGGCCCGGAAGGTGAAATGCCGGTCGAGATCACCTGTTGTCCGGTGAGATCTTTTGTGAAAGCGTCAGCCCAGTGCATATATTAACTACGATCCGCCAACCAAATTCGTTCTGATGAGTGACCTGATTCTGACATCGGAAATTTCATCGGTATGCATCTTGGACGCCAGTACGACAACAAGTATCGGGTTCCCACCCTCGTTCCTTATGTCAAGTATGGCCCTCTTCAGGGTTTCTCCCGTACTGACAACGTCATCAATGATCACTATATTCTTACCCTTTACACTGGCAAAATTACTGCTGAAGAATCCCTCCTTCCTTGTCGGATGCGGCCTGTAGACAACAAGATCCTTATCCATAAGATAAGAAACCATCGTAGCATACGGAATGCCGTTCACCGTTATCCCAAGAATTGCGTTCACCTCAGTATCCTGGGCAAGGCATTCTTCTTCTATGATATCTGTTATGACTTCAGAAATAGATCCAATCCTGTTCCCGGTTACACCTATCGTTCTCCAGCCTATTTTAACGTCCTGCACCTTGGATTCCTTGAAAAACTCCTTACTGAGGAGCCACGTGACCGTACCTACAGAAAGGTGGAGTTCGGTTGAAATTTCCTTATCTGACATGCCCTTATTTTTCAATTCCAGGGCTCTTTTGTACAGTTCCTCTATACTTTTCATTTCCATCCCTTTACTCTCGTATAACTGAGTAAAGTATCCTGAATATTATAATCTTGACGTCACTTGAGTACAGGTATGTCCCCGTCATGATTCTGTATTTCTTCTCTTATCCTGGCTGCAACCCGGTCAAGTTCGTGATCGAGTGCAATCCTTCTTCCCCACTTCAGCTCCCTGTCGGGAAACCTGGGGATAATGTGAACATGATAATGAAATACTTTCTGGTTCGCGCAGGCACCGTTATTCTGGCCTATGTTTATCCCTTCCGCGCTCACAGCCCTGATTATTGGGGGAGAAAGCGCCTTGGTTACCCTGTGCACTTCAAGGTATGTTTCGTAGTCGATATCCAGTATGTTCTCGTAGTGTTCCTTCGGGATTACCAGGGCGTGTCCCGGTTCCACAGGGGCATTGTCCATGAATGCGAGTACCTTGTCACTCTCATATATCACGGAAGCCTTCCTGTTTCTTACGATTTCGTTGCAGAAGATACAGTGGTTCTTGAACATTACAAATTGCAATTGCGAATTAAAATAAATATTATGGGTATGGTTTGCCGTTGTTTTTGAATTTTGCATGGCGTCGATCCTGAATGGTTGAGACACACGGTTATATCGCTGTTTTTCCCGATTTTCATGAAATTGGGAAACCTCTGCCAAACATAAAATACACGTCAACAATGTCAAATTATGCCAGGCGGAACAATAAAAATGAATAAGCCACCACCTCAGCCCATCATAGGTCCACCACCAAAGTCGACGAAATACAAGGGTGTGAAACATACAATAATGGTTATGAGCGGAAAGGGAGGAGTCGGAAAATCCACTGTTTCAGTTAATATCTCAGTAACACTGGCAAAGAAATTCAAGGTAGGCCTTATTGACGCAGACATCAATGGCCCTGACGATCCAAAAATGCTTGGGGTCTCAGATGCACAGATTGAGGCAGGGGACGCAGGCATTATTCCAGTGAGTTCGAAATACGGGGTAGACGTCATATCTATGGGTTTTCTTCTCCCTAATGAAGATACTGCGGTCATATGGCGCGGAGCGCTGAGACACAAAGCCATTCAACAGTTTCTGGAGGATGTGGCATGGGGCGAGAGAGATTATATCATCCTTGACATGCCGCCTGGAACCGGTGACGAAGGTCTTTCAGTGGCACAGCTGGTCCCGGATGCCGACGGAATCATAATAGTCGTGACTCCTCAGGACGTTGCGCTTCTGGATGCCAGAAAAGCCATGAACTTTGCAACCCAGCTGAAGCTCCCGGTTCTTGGAATAATTGAGAATATGAGTGGTTTCGTATGCCCGCATTGCGGGGAAACTGCCAATATTTTTAAGACAGGAGGAGGGGAAGAGGCTGCAAAGAAATACAATGTCCCTTTCCTTGGAAGAATTCCTCTTGTGTCGGAGGTCGTAGTAAGCTCTGACAATGGTACCCCAATAGCGGTAACCGACAACGTGGTCGCGAAGATTTTTTCAGATATAACCGACCGAATCGTCGAAATTGTTGAGAAGAGAAAGTAACATTAGACCATTTCTATAATCTTATGATCCCTTCAATAAAATAATGTCAAAACGGTATTTTTCACCCCGATGAACCTAAAAAAACTATGATTTCATAACCAGCATACATTTCCTCCGGAATCCCATTTTTAATACCTCTTTCATACCTATGATGAAATCCAGCTGTTCTCCAGCCTTCTCAAGGACGAGGAATAATCGCTCCTTGCAGTCCTCATGAGCGACTGGACTCTTATCCGGGAATTGAACTCCCTCCATCTCTTCCTGTAATCATTGCGATCAATGTCCCCCGCCATGGCCATGAGCTGATCCCTCGACACATCCGGCGGTACGAGGAATGAGCTTCTTCCGTACTGTGCAATGTATGAGTCCCATGACCGCATTCCTGACATTCTGCGGTATGAGGTCTTCTCATGCCTTATGGTGATCTCGAGGCCGTTGCCCGTTCTCGGAATCCTTGCATCGTCGTAGCAGTAAAAGAGACCGTCCCAGTGGTTCTCAATGGCATGAGCCATTGCGTTCAGGCTGGAGTGTATGCCGCCTTCCCTGATCCTGGAGTTCACGGACTGGAGGAAGGCATGCAGTTCTGTCCTCACAGCATTGGAACCCCCGGTGGAGGCGAGGATTGACCTGAGCCGTCAGACTTGACTTTGAGGGGAGGCCTTCCACCCTCCTCTGTGTTGTTTTTGAAGAGAACAGACACCATGGATGCCAGGGAGTTCCAGTCAACCATAGGTTCCAGCTTGGCAAGTGCAACCATGCTGCTGATCTGGTTATACGCTTCGGGAATGCTGAAATCACGCAATGGACTCATTATAATACACATGAAACAGGCATGGATAAAGGTTTCGCTATCAATAATGGTCAATAAAAGATGAGAAATACGGGTCTGAATATACATCAGATTTAGAGTGGCTTCCAGGATTGACCCTACTTTTTAGAAAAAAAGTCATGAGTGAAATTTTTGAAAAACGATCCTAGAAATCGTATTACCAAGACTTAAGAGTTGTCAATATGTTGTGGCTAGTAACTTCTTCCATTTCTATTTCTCTCTCCTCTTCCATAAGTCACCCCCAATTAAGAGTGCTATTATTATATAATAATATTTTGTATTGTTGTAACCTAAATTCAGAGCTTGTTTAGGGATCAATTGAATTATTTTTACGCACAGACCGCAAGATCTTTATGCCTCTCTGAGTTCCCTATTTGCTGAACATTACAGGGAGATCAAGAAGATCAACGGGAAGGAGTACGCGTATGAGGTCTCCATGGTATGGGATTCCGAACACAAGAAGAGGCACAAAGTGTCCAGGTACCTTGGAAAGGTCATTGATGGCAAGCCCACGAGGATCAGGGAGATTGTTTCCGTTCGAGGACATTCTCCTGAGAGCGATGGAGGAGAACGAATATTATTCCCTTATGGAAGCAGGGAAGAATCCCCAGTTCTCACCGGATAAGGCAGGAAAGATTGCCATACTGACAAACACGAGAGAAAAGCCACAGACAATATTCGAACTGTACAAGTCCAGGAACGATGTGGAGGAGGCATTCGACGTGTTCAAGAATCTTCTGAAGACCGATACGCCATACCTCAGGGACGATGATTCCATGAGGGGATATGTATTCGTATCATTCCTCTCCCTCATTGCATATTA
>JAJZOM010000301.1 GCA_021811505.1 Thermoplasmata archaeon
GTGAGAAAGGATGAAGATATATTCCGAGAGGTTCCCTATTAAATATCTGATATCAGACAAGGGTGTCTGCCTTGGTGTCGATACCAAGAAGAGGTCCTTTCTGTTCATAATATGTGGAGCAGGCATGATGTTCAGGCAGAGGCCGGTCGGAGACAAGATTGTTGAAAACCTGGATTATGAAATCATGGATATCTACAACCACGTGTGGTCTGAAACTGGATCAGATCCTGAGGTATTATGACAGAATCTTTGAAATACCGGATAACCGGTGAGGATTTGAACGTAGGTTCCCAGTACGTCACAGTTAATACAGGAGACAGGCCTGTAAGGCTTGCCTATGTATACGAGGCAGACACGCTATACCTGATCTCTTCAGATTTCGACGCACGCTGGCCTTCTCATCTGCTCAGGGAAAGAAAGGCCGATTTTGTCATAAACAACCAACACCGTTCCGGAGTTCCTGAACTGATTACGTCAGGTGAGGACAGATCCATTGTTCTCGGAAAGTTCATAGCAAAGTATGGAAAGGATTATGTATCAAAATACTTCAATTCGCCTGCAAGATTCCTGAGGATAGTGGCAGGCACTGAACCAGTGAGTGGAGGAGGCAACTATTACAAGTGGCTTGAGGAGGAATTTGACAGCGTCGCTGATGATTATGACAAGCACATATTCGGCAACAGGGTAAATGTTCTTCTCAGGAACCGGTCCCTTAGCAAGATCAGAAAATTCTCGGCAAGGGGGCAGCACATACTTGAGATAGGATGTGGAACGGGAGCAGAGACCCTTGAGTTACTGAGGGACGGGTACGAGGTTTTCGCTATAGACATATCCGGCAGGATGCTGGAAAACTTACAGAGAAAGGCGAGAGATGAAGGCCTGATCGAAAGCCTGGAAACAATGAAGCTGAGAGCTGCGAATGTCGGGGAACTGCTGGAAACTTCCGGCCGAAAATCGTTTGACATCGGGTACTCCACGTATGGGGCTCTAAACTGCGAACCGAACATCGAGAGTGTCCCAAGTGCGTTAAGCATGCTTTTAAAACCAGGGGGTTACTTTATTGCAGGAGTATATAACAAATTCTGCATAGCAGAAATGGCTAGCAATGCGCTCTCGATGAACAGTTCGCGATTGTTCTGGCGACTGAAGAACCCTATCAGGGAGGGCAGATCCAGATTCTGCATCGATGTCTATTCCTTCAGCTTCAGGGAATTTATGGGAATTTTCGGAAAATATTTCAGGGCTCTTGAAACTGAAGGTGTACCGGTAATTCTACCCCCATCGAATTTCAGGCACCTGTTGGGCCTGCTTGAGCTGCGATTTGAAATGCTTGATGCAGTCGACCGGAGAATTTCCGGGATCTGGCCCTTGAAGTATCTTGGAGACCATTTCCTTACAGTGCTTCAGAATAAATAGGTGTGTATGCCTTTTTACGTGTGTCATCCGGTCACACATATATGACGCCGTTCCTGATTTCGAAATTATGCCCACAATTGTGGCAGTTCGTTACCTGACCAGAATGAAGAAAATCGGCGGGGACCGGTTCATGGCAATCAGGGCAAGCCATAATTTCCTCATCGCTCCTGATTGCATCAGGATGTTCTCCAACTTTCTGTATGAAAATGAAGACGTGTGGGATCAGGCCCAGAATGTCCGGCAGAACCGAAAGTTTCACGAATAATTTCGCAGGAAGCGAGACAAAAAAGCTATAATCCTCAAGGCCGCAGGATCTGGCGGATACAGTCCTGAAACCTGCTGCCGCTGATATTTCTTTGAAATATGACACTGAATAAAATGATTCTTCGAAGTTCGAGTTCAGTACCCTGTGTGCATGCCTTGACTTCGGTCCAGTGGACTTCCCCTTATACTTTATTCTGTCAACGATAGTTGCAACTGATCCCGTGTGGAAGAAGCTAACTATTGCGGATCCGCCGGGCTTCAGAACTCGTGCAAACTCCCCAAGCGCCATTTCTGGGTTCTGAAGGAAATTGAAGACCCTGATCATCACGATTGTGTCCAGGCTTCCGTCCAGGAATGGCATATTGTAAAGATCACCGCCTATCCTGATCAGATTGTTTGCTCCCGGAGGAGGACTGATTTGTTCCAGGAAAGAAGGGGTGACATCCAGCGCATAGTATCGCCTGAACTTTCCTGCCAGCGCCCATGTAATTCTTCCATTTCCTGCCCCTATTTCCAGGACTTTCTTCTCGGGGGACTGATCAATCATAGACAGTATAACCTCCCTCTCAACCATGGTTACCTTTTCGCGCCCCTTCCAGAGCTTTTCAAAGTCCAGCAACGAGAAATCATTCATATGAACTCACTTTACATCCGATTATAGCTTCCTCCATTGCAGGCATAAGCAGTGTGGTCTGTCCTAAAACATTAACCACATCTAATGAATGTAAGAAGGTTTTTTACTATATTATTCTTCGGGAAGACGCCACTGGCGTAAAACAGATTGCTTCCATACTTCCCGTTTGTGACTGGAGATGTGGAACATTTATCATTTCAGATATCAGATAATATTAATTACTTATTTTGATTAATTACAACAATGGATACCTTTTCATTGCATGTTTCTTCTTCTCGCGGAGCCGTGGAAATGTGCCGTACGGAAATAAAACTGCAAGCGAGGAGGAAGAAGCTTGAGGAGGCAAACGAATTTGTGCACTCCATGTTATCCGGAGATGTTCTCTTTGCTGGCGTGTCAGGATCGGTTTCATACATCCCAGAGCCTGATGACGACATCGATATTTTCCTCATAGTAAAGACCAACAGGTTATGGAAAGAGCTTCTCAAGTCCTTCGTAGTCCGCAGGCTGAGTGGAAACAGTGACGTGTGCCTGTGCCTGGCCTTTGACGATGAATATGCCCTGCATTATTACAGGCATGAAATATCAGGACTTGCTGTGAAGGATTCGATCAATGTTGTAAGCATATTTGGAGATGAATATTACTCAAGGATCCTGCACTCATCACCGGCCGTAATGGCACATTACCCGCCCATGAAAACGAGCCTTTCTGCAGATCTTGCCGATATGAATGAGAGCAACTCGTGGGCATCATCTCTTATTAACGTCATCTTTTTTGTAATTGGCTCCAGCTGGCTTTACCTCAAGCAGCTTTATGTTAACAAAATGCTGGACAGGCAGGGCAGAACCTCCGAAAGATTCAGAACAGTAGCAGGACTGCACAGGTTTTATTTGGAGACTGAAAAATATCGTGAACTGGACAGAAAATACAGGGAGAGATCGGAATAATGACGGCCTCAACCGCAATCATCACAAGCTTTGACGATGGGTTATCCCTCAGAAGACTGCTTGACAGCGTGATACAATCGAATGTGGACCAGATCGTTCTCATGTACGGAGGGGAGAGGACGGACAGGGACTACCTGAATGCATTACAAGATGACAGGCTGATTTACGAGGAGGAGAAGGAAAGGCTTGGAAAGAGCGAATCCCTGAACAGGTCGTTCAAGTATGCTCTGGGAGACCTGGTTTTTATCGTGTCAGGGGACATATCCGTAGAGAACAATGTCTTTGATCGTTGTGCAGGTGCATTCTCTGATGATATAGGCGTAATCGTGCCTCACGTCATCCCGGCACCCATGGGCGGAATCCATGGAAAGATTGGAAGAGTTCTGTGGAAACTTCACGATTGCGAACTCCATTACATGTCAGCCAGGAATATAAACGCCCATGGCGGTGAATTCGTTGCCATAAGGAAGAAGCTTCTGTCCGACCTGCCCAAGATTGTAAATGACGATGCATACCTGTGTATGAGTGCCAGGAACAGTGGTTACAGGGTGGTTTACAGGGAAGACATCCTTGTTACCAATGAACTGCCCGGAACTCTTCTCGATCTTTTTGTACAGAGGATCAGGATAAACTTCGGCCATCAGGAACTTCTTAAAATGAAGCTTGATCCCCTGGTAATGACAACCCTCATCAGGACCGACCGCAGGACATTTTTTTCCATAATGACAACGTTCCTGAAGAGATACCCGGAAGAAATCTTAATACTGCCTCTTGTGTGCTTCATGGAGAGCCTTGCCCTGCTGGTGGCCTGGCATCACGCCAGGAAGGGAAAATCATACCACAAATGGCCCATAGCAACCAGAAGCTGACGATATAAAGCGAAGATTTCTTTCGTTACGTGGGGAGGGGATCAGCTTGGCATTTTCCGGTAAACGTAAAGCCCAACTCCTATTGCAATAATATATATTGCAAAGAGAAGGTCATACATGCCCGGAATGTATGGTAGAGCGCCATTGAATTTTGTCACGCCAAACAGGTATTGCGCAAAGCTTCCAGCTGAAAGGCCCACGTTCAGCATGCCGTAGGTCGCTATGTCAGCTATCTGGAAGATTGCCATGAAAACTCCCCAGCCTACACCCACACCAACCATGGATCTTTTTCTGACTGTAAGCAGCACAATGAATGCTATGATGTCAACTAACCCGGTGGCAAGCAGCCCGTACCAGTGGATGAAATATTTGGGTACTGTCCCGAAATCTGTCTGCAGATTTTGGTCCGTGAATAATATTACGATGGTTATGACAAACTGGATAAGAAACAGCAGAGAAAAGTATGCAGGTAGTCTGCCTGACCCAGTAGTTCTGTTCTTCTTGCTTTCACTTGTATCCATGATTGCAATTAATAATTGATACTATTTAAGTTTATCTCAATAAACGATTGCAGGAATGCGGATGTCGAACCATGGCTCAATCATGGCAATTTCAGGAGCGTTTTCTCAATTCCCACTAATGTAACCAGAACGCACCACTTTTGCCACCACGAAATCCCTTTCAGAGCTTCCGGCATGGCCTTCTGCTTTTTATTTCTATTTGGCTCCCTGAGGTACCTATCCTGGTCCTCCATCACGTGGATATTCTCCATCTCCGGGATCATCCCCAAAGGGAGTGTTTCTTCAAAAGCCCGGATGATTCCATTCCCCTCAGCGGTGTAGAATGGATGATCAGGACAGGGAAAAGACAAAGAGAGTACCGCTGATAGTCGATTCCTTATGGTTCCTCATAAGGAATATGTCCATGTTCGTTTTGAGAGAGCGTAAAGCCTTCCCCATGGCATCCTCTGTCTGTATATACTCAGGCACTCCAAACCTGAATAATCGCCCTTGCATACCGGAGGGAATCTTCCAGGCTGAATTCCACACCCTGGCAGAATATTGGATTTCCCTGGTGCAGGATCGCATTGTGAGATCGATCCACGGTCTCCTATGCCTTTGAAAATATGGACCTGGCCCCATTGCCCACTATGGATTCAGTATTGATATACCTCATGCCGTCCAGAAATGTTGGGTTGTCCAGGGAGAAGAAGCCACAATCAGGAAGGCAGTGATCAATGTCCATTTCAACCCAATACAAAAATAACACCACAGTTTTTGGATTTGGTTCAGAAAACAAGAACCTTCGAGGCCCACAAAGTCCAGTCACTGAGCTGATCCATAGATCCTCGGCTTATTCCATCGACCAGCTCCTCATCCTTCATTCCTCTAGCATCCATGCAGGTTCCGCAGGCACTGATCTTCACCCCCCGCGTTGCCAAACCTTTCAACATTGTCTCTAAATTATAATAACCCTCTGTCACCTTCTGCGATCTTTTCGCTGTCAGAACAGAATCACCGAAAAGAAAAATGTGTATCCTATCGCTATCCTGTTTCTTTGCAATAGACAGTGCCAGACGAAGTGCATTATATGTCTTTTCAGAGCCATATGGCGGATCATTCAAAATAAATAATGTCTCGTTCATTCTACATCACTACCGCAGTCTGACGCTTCAGTTCGGGAAACATCAGAACCAGTGCCTCATCCAGTATTTTTCGAATGCAACCTTCTGCATATGCCATATACTGCCTGGACCCCTGAAGTCCATTAGTGGCTTTGGTTCTTCTAGGAATTTTCCTTTCATAAAAGCACTCTTGCCACGGCCAGTTTCCAGGAAGCACGCTCCTTCCCCATCCCACTCTCTCATTTTTCCACTTCCAGCGATCGCGTTAGCAACGTTGTTGGCGACAACCTTTGCTTGACCATGAGCAAATACTCCTGCCTTGGGAAGATACTGGACATAGCCGCTTGGAGTGGGAATGGAAGCAACATCTCCGATCGCAAATACTCCAGGGAATCTTGTCTCAAGGTTTCTCACATTAACTGGAATCCATCCAGTGGAGTCGGTCATACCAGCCTTAACTACAGGCTCCGGTGCCACATGCGGCGGAACAGAAAAAAGGAGATCGTAATCCATGGTTTCACCACTTTCGAAGATAAGCTGATCCTTTTTCACCTCCTTCAGCTTCAGTCGTGGATGGTAATTTATCCCTCTTGATTCCAGAAGCTTCAGAACCTTGTCAGCTATCTCCGGCCCCACCGAGGGGACTGGGTTAGGCTCAGGGGTGTAAAAGTTAATCTGGATATTATCCCTGATGCCTTTCATCGAGTAATAATCATCCAGCAGGAATGCCACCTCATATGGGGCAGCAGGGCACTTGAAAGGGAGCCTTGAAATTCCAATCGCAACCGAACCATGATCAAAACCTGCAACGGCATCCCTAAATGATACAGCGGATTCAAGGTCGTAGATGTGGTGGGCATATTCTGAAAAGCCAGATATAGCGTCTGGATTATATTGAGTGCCAAGGGAAATTATCAGGAAATCTGCAGTGTATTTCGAAACAGCAGTTACAACGGTTTTCTTCGCGGGGTCGATTGAAGTTATCTCTTCGTTAACAACGTTTATACCTTTTCCCGTAAGAACGCTCAAATCTTTTTGTACTTGACCCTGCGTTCTCTTCCCCATCATAAGCCATGGGTAAGAAGGGGGAAACTGGAAATACCGCTTTTTGTCAATAACCGTGATTCTGGCCTTCCCCTTCAGCTTATCCGCCAGAATGTTCGCGACGGCTAATCCTCCTATGCCGCATCCCAAAACAAGAACGTTTTTCCCTTCCATATGAGTTTATTCAAGTTCAATGCAAAAGGTTTTTCATGTGTGCAAACGCCGAGTCAAAGAATCTATTGATGCAGAATAGATCAGAAAAACATATGAAATTACCGCCACTATAAATCCCAGCGACATGGCGAAAGACAAAATATTATTTTGAAACCCGGAAAATATGAATTCAAGTCCACTTATCCCCGCAAGGAAGATCGAGAACGAAGCTATGGTACTCAACATTGCTGATTTGTGGTAGCCACCCATCAGGCTCATGACAAATATCATCAATGACATCAGACCTATTACCGCCCCAATCATCATGTGAACCATAAGTTCCGGTACCGAAAACATAACATTCATCATTCCAGACATCGGAAAGGTGACGTTTGTTGTTGGGAACAGGGCGAAGAGATTCATCCACATTCCGATTACGAACTGCGCTGCAAGAAGAGTCAGCTCAACTGTCACACCCGTAAGCAAGAGAGGGGTTCCGCGTCCCCCCTGGGAGAAAGTGTACTGCTTGGACACTTTTTGTGATTTCTTCTTAATTAATAAGCCCTATCTTGATGTGACTTTGATTCGGCGCATGAATCGGTGGGTCTGCTGGAACCCATTGCCGAGTCCTGGCGTCTCTCCAGTCCCGTGAGTTACGCCTCTGCGGGTATCAATGCTCAAGTTGCATACATCCCTGTCTGCATGCAATCGGGATATGCATTTAATCCATTCCTCTGCCTGAACTGTTGAACGGAGACTTTCCCAACCTAATGGCGAGGTCCTTTCGATTCAGTCGCTTCATGGGGATTTTCATGCACGACTTCCTCGATGAGTAGTTTCGTGCCTTGAAATAAGCCCTTGTTACAACATAGAGGTTTCGCAATTCGTCCACATCACAAGCTCAGTGGCTTTCCTGCTCAGGAGAGTTGTAAAACCGACGAAATCGTATAAGGCAACTATTCCGGTTAACGTAAGGACCAGAAAGACACTGTGAATAAGGTATTTCTCATTTTGCAACCATGTAGAACAGCTTTAATAGTAAGTGGAATTATTTAAGACTGGATGGAATTCAAGACCGCATATAAGATACCGGCATCGCTATGCATAAAGTGCAGGGGAGCGAAGATGCTATGCGGACTTTCCTACTGCCCGATTTCTGTGAAGAACCTCCTGCAGCCAAAGATAGCAAGGTTCAACGGGACTGAGATAAATGGGTCTACTCCTCCATCAATTTTCGTCGGAAGATATGGATATCCGAAGGTCAACATCTATCCATCCGCACCTAACATTCATGGAGATACCAGCGGATACGAAAACCCGTCCACATGGATGCAGGTAAACATGGAGGAGTTCCTCTCAATGAGGCTTTCATTACTGCGCGGAGGGATGGAAGTGAACGTAAAGAATATCTCTGATCCAGGAAAGACAATGCAGGAGATACAGGTAATGTCCCTGTCCGAGAAGCCCGTAGAAGTTGAAATGGAATTCACGAAGAGCATGAACAGCGCAAAGATCGTGCTGGATGAGCATGTTGCCCCAATGGGCCCTTCGGCACCGGTGAAAAAACTCACAATAGGCAGTGCCAGAGTAGAGGGTTTTGTGGAGAGGATATACTCGGAGGATGACCTTCTTGCGGTGGAGGGAATGAACACCATGTACAGGAGGGGAGTCGACGTCACGAGGATTTCAAAGATACTCAGCGTTGGGGCCCTCGGAGTGAAGAAGCAGAGAAAAGCTGTTCCAACAAGATGGGCGATAACTGCGGCTGACAAGAACGTCTCGGACGAGCTTACGGACGAAATCAAGCAAAAACCTCAACTCGGCGAATATCTTGCATACGTGAGAAAAACACCCGGAAATCTCTTCACTGCTATACTTTCCCCAAGAAGCTGGATGTTTGAGTGGGGAGAAGCGTGGTACCCGGGAAGCACCTGGAACCAGTGGAGTGACACCCCGTTTGTCGAGATAGATTACGAAATGTATGGAGGGAGAAAGGATTATCCCGGAATAGGTGGTTGCTACTATGCTTCCAAGCTGGCAGCACTTGAGGCGTTGAAAGGCATGAACAGGCAGGGTTCGGCTACCCTTTGGAGGGAGATATACCCTAGCTTCAACCTTCCGGTAGGTGTATGGTACGTCAGGGAAAACGTAAGGGAGATGTTCCGGTCGAAGCCGGAAAGGTTCAGCAGCTATCAGGAAGCCCTGAAACACCTGGCATCCTTCCTCACAGTTCCGGTTAAGATGTGGAGGCAGAAATCCGGACTTGACCAGATACTGAACTACGGTGGGCTTGACAGGTTTCTCTGAATGGGGTTTTCCATGGCACGAAAGATAAATGTTATTGAGGTAACAGCAAAGAGGGCTCTTTCAAAGTCCGGACTCCCCGAACTGGACTACGCCCTGAACCCATACATGGGATGCATGCACTCCTGTGTGTACTGTTTTGCAATAGACTTTACGTCAAACGCACAGGCAAGGGATGATTGGGGCGGAACTGTTGCGGTAAGAACAAATATCGTAGATGTGCTCAAACGGGAAGTGAGAACAGCCAGAAGGGGAATGGTGGGCGTTTCTACCATTACCGATCCATACCAGGCTATAGAGGGGCGATACAGGCTCACTAGAAATGCTGTGAAGTTACTGGCAGAAAATGGTTTCAGGGTCTCGATCCAGACAAAATCTCCACTCGTTGTAAGGGACATGGACATATTAACGCAACATCGACACTCCATAGATGTTGGCATGACCGTAACAACGCTGGATGAGGAGGTGTGGAAACTGATCGAGCCGGGAAGCCCTTCACCTGGATCACGGTTGAAAGCCCTTTCCTCCATTCACTCAAATGGCGTAAAGACATGGATTTTCCTCGGACCCATACTGAGGGGAGTAAACGATGCGAAGGAAAGCATTGGGAGGGTTATTGAGGAAGCTGGCGTAATAGGAACAAGAATTATTTATGACAGGTACCAGGCTTACAGGGGTTCATCAAGACTGATTGAAGGAATTGGACTGAACGTCTCAGATTTCAACAGGACTCCAGATAACGACCGATGGTGGCAATCCACCAGGGACGTAATAGAGCGCCTGTGCGATTCCTTGGGTGTGACCTGCACATACCAACCCGATGAATGGAAATATGAGAGGAAAGTGACTTATGGGTCCATATTCCAGGACACCCTCCCGTAAACGCGTTTAAATAGATTGGAATCCTTTGTCACCCTATGACTGGGAGAACAGTAGCTGGCACATTACTTGTTGCATTTGGAGTTATTGCAATTATCTCAATATTCCTGCCATGGTGGTTCATCACAGAAAGTGTTCCGGGGTTCCTGACACACGGA
>JAJZOM010000123.1 GCA_021811505.1 Thermoplasmata archaeon
TATCCATTAATACTGAAACACAGTTCAGTATAATAGCCTTTGTACGAAATAAGTAAAACCCCAACCAGAAATTGCCAGACTTAAGAGTCAGAGAACAAATGTTGTACCATCGAAGCTAAACAAATACAAAACTTTAATCGAATTATAATGACATCATCAAGCTTGTTAATGGAGCCACTGTCTGGACGCAACAGGAAAAAAACTGTTTTAAGGCTGTTTCTCAGTAGCAAAGATAACATCGTTTCTATACGAGGATGGATCTAATTATTCAAAATTTGAATCAAAATGCTATGATCCGGCTCTGCCTACATGGAATTTCCGGGATATTCCTGTTTTCAAGAGTTTCGAGATTATAACCAACATTCAGTTTCCGCAGAACCTCTCTTGATTGACAGCTTATCTCTTCATTTAAACTTTGAGAAGAGTAAAAGTGGCATGAATATCAGGTCGTATAGGGCAATTACTTCCCACGCATAGGGAAATCCATAGTAGTGAAAAACGTATGTAAAGAGATACGACGACGGAAAAGCTATTCCCATCTGTATGGAGTTAAGATAGCCAAGTGAAAGAGGAAGCTGCATTGGATCTACACCATCTAAGTCCGTAGGAACCACATACATAACGGAAAACAGGATAATCGCACTTATCCCGGTCAGCATGGGAATGAATACAAGTACATACATCGGGACAAATGGAATCAGGGCTACGAGTATTGCCACCAAAAACATTGACATTACTATATATCTCCGCCTTCTTCCTGACCTGTCGGTCAGCGTACCGCCTATGATGCCTCCCAGAGCTCCTACCAGCATGAAGAGGGATGAAATTATTCCGCTTGCTGTCGGGCTCAAGTTTCTACCAATTTCAAGATAAGGAACGAGAAATGATGAGGCAGTAAACCACGTTCCGTAAAATCCTCCAGTGGAAGCTCCCAGGAAGAAAAGGTTCCGGTTGTAAATTATTTTCTTGACGTGGGCAAGGTAAGCGAAAGGAATTGGATTACCTGCCTTGGGAATAACCAGCAAGTTTTCTACAGACATTACGAGACCTATGGTGCTGCCGATGATCAGTGCGTCCTGCCATCCAAATTTTAGAATTATTATGGGCCATAACAGTATCGCCAGACCGCCGCCGATATTGAATGATGCATTATACATACCCATTCCAAGTCCAACTTTTTTTTGATGTATAAGTGTCCTGACAATTGCAGCTCCAGAGGAAAAGAACATCGCTGAACCAATTCCAGAGACAAATCTGAATATCAGGAGTAATGAGAAACTTGTTGGGATGGCGGTGAAAAGATTGAAAAGTGAAAGCACTGCGATACCGATAATCGATGTTTTCTTGGCACCTATTCTTGCTGCAAGTATTCCAGAAGGGATCTGGAATGAAGCCAAGCCAAGTATGAAAAGGCTCTGTATCAGACCGTCCTGCGACCGACTCACTGAATAGAATTCGCCGATCAATATAATTGCAGGGGCGATGGTATACCAGTTAAGGGCATAAGCACCACGGGAAGAAAGAATAGAAAGTAATGGAATGAAACCCCTTTTATTTTGTACCTGCACCGACCCCCCATGCTAAAATACTTAATCAACAATTCTATATGATTTCCGGCTGAATGCAGGCACATATTGATCTTTCCCGTTGAAAAGCCAATCAAAAAAACAGTCTCATTTTGAGCAAACCATGTTCCTGGAGGAATTTTGATAAAAACATTAAAGTGTCCTTAATCAATTAGGGCGAACACACCAAGGTGAATATCAATGGCACAGTCAGTAAGTACTATGGTTGAGGGCGGCAAAGCGAATACTGGTCCACCGTTAGGACCGGCTCTTGGTCCGCTTGGTCTCAATCTTGGACAGATCGTCAAGGAAATAAATGAGAAAACCAAAGACTTTCAGGGTATGCAGGTTCCAGTTACAGTTACTATTATCGATGCAGCTACCAAGAAGTATGACATAAAGGTCGGGATTCCACCCACATCAGCACTCCTAAAGAAGGAGATTGGGATAGAAAGTGGAGCTGGAAAGAGAAAGGAAGCCGTAGCCGGCAACGCGACCCTGGAGCAAATCAAAAAAGTGGCGAGAATGAAAATAGACAGCATGTTAGCAAACGACCTCAGAGCTGCGGTTCTGGAGGTTCTTGGCTCATGCGTATCACTGGGAGTGACCGTTGAAGGCAAGGATCCTATGGAAGTCCAAAGCCTTATAAAGAAAGGGGAAATCGCAATTTAACTGTAGGAGAGGTTCAGCCTCGCATGCACTACAGAGGTGAAGTAAAGTGGCTTCAAGCAAAGAATTATTAGCACAGATAGAAGAGGTTAAAAAAACCTCAAAGGAGAGGAAGTTCAAGGAGAGCGTTGAACTTGCAATCAATATGAAGGAAATTGATCTCAGTGATCCAAAGAACAGGATTAACGAAGAGATTCTGCTTCCCAAGGGAAGAGGCAGGGATCTCAAGGTAGCCGTTATTGGTACTGAGGAAATGCGCGGCAAAGCTAAAAATGCAGCTGATTTCCTGTATGGACCTGAGGACATTTCAAAATTCGTGGAAGATAAGAGAGCTTTCAAGAAATTGGCAGGACAGATTGATTATTTTATAGCTGAATCGACCTTAATGGCAAATATAGGTAAATCTCTGGGTCAAGTTCTTGGTCCAAGAGGGAAGATACCGAAGCCGTTACCTCCAGGGCAGGAACCAACTCCCATTATTGGGAACCTGAAAAGAACGGTCAGAGCGAGAAGTAAGGATCGAAAAACTTTCCATGTTCCTGTGGGAACCAAAGATATGAATTCCGCCGATATCGCAGAGAATATTACCGCCGTGGTCAAGAGAATTATCGGTAAGCTAGAAAAGGGTTATGGAAACATTGATTCAATTTTCCTGAAAACCACCATGGGTAAAGCAATCAAGCTTAACTTGGAGGAATTAGAATGAGGCATCCAGCACAGTGGAAAGTTGATCTTGTAAACGATATCTCCAGAGAAATGGAGAACAGTCCAGTTTCAGCACTTATCAGCATAAAGGGCATTAGAAACGCCCAGCTCCAGAAGATAAGGAGTGACCTGAAGGGCAGAGTGAAGATCAGAGTTGTGAGGAGAAGATTGCTGTTCAGGGCTTTGGAAAATGCAAAAAGAGAGAACATAAAGGAACTAGGCAAACTGGCTGAGGGCCAAATAGCGATTGTAACTTCCGAAGAGAATCCTGCCAAACTATTCGGTCTTTTTGAGAGCACAAAACAGAAAGCAGCTGCGAGAGGCGGAGAATACGCTGAAGACGACATAGTTATTCCGGAAATGTCGACAAATTTCCCTCCCGGGCCTATGATCAGCGAGTTTCAGAAGGCCGGACTCCAGACTGCCATAGAAAAAGGAAAAATCGTTATCAAAAAAGAGACTGTTTACGTAAAGAAAGGAGAGATTATTCCCAAGGAAAAAGCCAAGATCCTTGAGAAACTGGAGATATTGTCAATCACTGTCGGCCTGAACCTGATTGGAGCTTACAGCGAAGGCATTGTGTTTAACAGGGATGCTGTATCAATTACTGAGGAACAGGTAATAAGCGACGTAGCCAAAGCGTTTGCCCAGGCCAAAAATATCGCGCTCGATGCTATGTTCATTGTCGCGGAGATCGTTCCTCAACTCATAGTCAAAGCCAGGCTCAATGCAGAACAGTTGGCCATTGAGACTGGCACCGTTGATGAGAGTAATGTGCAGTTATTTATACTGAAAGCCATTAGGGAAGCCACTGCATTAAACAGCGAGACCTCCGGTGAAGCACACGAGGAGAAGAGTAACACCGGAGAAAGTGAGACACCAAAGAACGCTGAAGAAACCGGGGAAAGTGCTGATGATAAGGCCTCAGAGGGCCTTAGTGCACTATTTGGATAAAGGAGGTAAAAGAAATGGAATATATATATGGAGCTCTACTGCTTCACTCAGCAGGAAAAGAAATCGATGAAGACAGCCTTAAGAAGGTACTGGCAGAAGCAGGCGTTAAATCTGACGCAGCGAGATTAAAATCTCTTGTTGCCAGCCTGAAAGATGTAAAAATCGACGATGTCCTGAAGAACGCTGCAACTGCAGCTGTCGCAGCACCCGCTGCTCCGGCTGAGCATAAGAAAGCAGAGCACAAAAAGGAAGAGAAGAAAGAAGAAAAGAAGGAAGAGGCTAACGAAGAGGATGCTCTCGCTGGACTCAGTTCTCTATTCGGATAAGGACTTTAAATGGATTATTACGGATATTTCTGGGGATTGTTGAAATATTTTCTCCCCATAATTTTATTTATTATTTCTGTCGTCGTGGAACCAAATCTGATACTTCTGATCATATCAGTCATCTGGATTATGACTTCGATATTTGTATCGGTTCTGCTTATGGATCAGGACAAAAAAGACAGCATCTACTGATTTTTAAGTGGCTTGGATTGTTACGCATAATTACTATTTTACCCCGTTTAATTACCGGTTCACGAGAATCCGCGTTCTGACATAGAGCTAAAAATACGACTGATTATTCTCTTTGGGGCGAGTATTATTATCCCGGCCAGGTACCATGCAATAATCGAGATAATGAAGAACAAGGGTGCGAATGCTGCAATGATTCCAGTTATTATAAACACAGAGAATGGCAACATCAGGATTAATGTGCTTATTGAAAGCTCATTTGAATTAAAGTCGTCCTTCATCTGAACCGGGAAAGTCAGTGCGGATACGTAAACCATTATAACCGTAAAAGGGAAGAGTATAATGTAGCCAAATAGAAACAGGTTAAAGAAAAATTGGAATATTAACAGATGTTGAGCCATGTAGAGATAAGACGCACTCAGCATCAATGGAAGGAAAACTATCCACGGAACCAATGACCTGCTGATGAGGTAATGCCTTGATGAGATATGGGGCGGCATAGAGTTGAAAGACACCCAGAGGCGCTCATTAGCGATGGATAAAGATAACAGCAATTCAACTATTACGAAGAGATAAATAGTGGGGTAAATGGCTGGATAAACGAAAACAAGTGTTGGAAACCCTGAAAACACTGTTCTTTCCACTACAATAAAAATTGAGATTACTGTAGAGATGGCAAAAAAGAGAGATGTTGGCAGCCTTCCAGAATTATCTATCTTGCCTCTTCGCAGTCTGGCAACAGAGATTCCATGCGTTTCGCTCAGGTTAAAGTGATAAATGGCTCGTATTCCTTTCTTTCCAGAAAAATCGATCATCTTCCTAACTTCGCGAGAACCTCCCGATCCCTGATACCTGAACCTTCCGTAGCTAACCTTGTCGAATGAATGCGTAGCCGCCAGAAATACTAACAGAGAGATAGAAATGGTTATGGCAGATGAAACATAGGGCGAACCGCTTATTATGGAGCCGATGGAATACGGATTCCCGATAATAGCGGAAAACGAGAAGACCGTTAACAGCAGTATCAACGCCCAGGAATGCCTTTTCTTCCAGGAAAGAGAAATAACCGTCAATGATGGGAACATAAGCAGAAAGAATGGTACATCAAGGTAATATAGCCATTCAGGACTATTTCCGTACCCTGTCAACAATGGTGTGAAACCGAATGTGAAGCACATAAACAGGCCAATGTACAATCCCGAAGTCCAGAAAACCGCCATGGTCATGTCTTTTGAACTGACACCGTAATTGAAGAGAAAATCCCTGTCGGCTTTGATGAATATCATGCTCCCCATACCACCTGACATAATTACAGTGATTGCAAAGAGCGTGGAGAAGAGGATTTCCTTACCTAATGCAGGCAATAGGATTCCGCCAGGGTGGAATAACGCAATCGCCAATCCCATAAACAACAAAAACGCGTAAAATAGACCAAGGAATATGAACTGACCGAAGCTGATCCTTGAAGTCAGGAAGAATTTCAAGATATTACGCTCTGCCATTCATCATCCTCGCAACTTTTGTCTCAAGTGTCTCCGCTGAATCTCCTTCTTCATTTATTTCTGCCAGAGTTCCGGACCACGATATCCTGCCGGAAGACAGAATCATGATGTGGTCCGTAAGCCTGTTCGCCGTTGACAGGATGTGTGTGGACACAAATACTGTGGATTTGGAGCTTCTCAGGAGTTTTACTGTTTTTTCCTGGGTTGGTACATCCAGGTAATTCAGCGGTTCGTCGAGAATCATTATTTCCGGCTTGTGTACAAGGGCCATTGATAGAGATAATCTCTGCAGGTTTCCTCTTGATAGTTTCGAGGATTTGATTCGTTCATAGCCACGGACATCAAAGTATTCCATTATACTGTCTGCCGAGTCTCTCACATCCTCCACTCCTCTCAGCGCTGCTGCGTATTCGACGTTTTCTCTCACAGATAGCAGCCTGTACGGAGAGGCATCTTCTGGCAGATAGCCAATTTTCCTTTTAACATCCTGATTCTCTGGATTATTTCCAAGAATCTCCACTTCGCCTGATATCGGCCTCAACAGACCCGCAAGAATCTTTAGTGTTGTTGACTTTCCGGAACCGTTTGCCCCGATAAGGGAATATTTTTCACCACAATCTATGCTGAAGTTAAGCCCATCTATAACATTGAAAGAATCATAATTGAAAATAACGTTTCTTACGGAAATACAGTTCATCAGCTACTAATGATCCGGGATTGAAAAATATTTGCCAATTAATTGGAATTGCGTTATTTTCAGGGTCTGCAGAATAAAAGGTATCGAAGATGAACTGGATGAGGTGCATCTTTTCAATCAAGAGTAGACCTATATTCCTTGAACAGTCAGGAAAAAATGAGAGTATTTTTTTCAGACCAGTTTCAGATCTTCCAGTTTCCCCATTACTTCGACCGCGTGGTCTTTGGGAGAGACTTTCGGATATACATGAGCAACCTTTCCTTCCCTGTCTATAATATATGTAACTCTGCTGGCATTCCTTTCTCCCAGGACACCATAATTTTTCGCAATCTCCTTTTTGTCATCTGCTACAAGGGTAAAGTTCAGGCCATATTTTTCAACGAATTTCTTGTGGGATTTCTGACTATCAACGCTAACTCCAAGGACTTTCACGCCTTTCTTCTCGTAATTGTCGTAATTATCCCTGAAATTGCAGGCTTCTACCGTGCAGCCCGGAGTGTCATCCTTAGGGTAGAAATAAACCACAACAGGTTTTCCCTTGAACGAGCTCAGGCGAATCTCTTTCCCATCGTGATCTACAGACGTAAAATCAGGCGCAATGTCTCCCACTTTCAATAAATCTGCCATGGTTTCACCAGAAAATTCCGGTATATAACCTTTACAAAAGCAGCTAACTGTAGAAAGTCTTCATTATCTTGTCGCCAGGAAAATGCACAAGTATTATTGCCTCTCCCTTCCTGTTTGTCATTATATCGTCGTAAGATCTTGTGCTCATGCCAACTCCGACATACTGATTCTTGCGGTTTCTAATGAATACCATTGATTTTTCCTTAATTTTCTGATCCATTTCAATAATCCCCTGAGCAAACACGTTTGCCCCGTTTATGATGTGAGGGACTGCACCATCGTCCACGGTCACGTTCATGCTGTCTGAACCTATCTCGTTCAGGAGGAATAGGGTTGGTATCACGTTCCTTCCGACATACACGAATGGTTTACCATCAACGAAGTAACATTTTTCTCCCTTCCTCTCGTCGATTTCCACAGGGAGATCGGGAAAAATGATCCCGATCTCCATGAGTGATTCCTTGAGGGATTTGGCCTCCTTCTTAGAAACAAAGTGTCTCGCCATTTCAGTCACTTTATGAATACTTTTATGTTCTCCATCTGTTCAGAGATAATATCCGGGCCGGATTCGAGAATTCTCGAAATATACGGTTTTATTTTCCATGACAAATCCCGGTCTGTGTCCGAGAATTGCCATTCCTTGTTGCGGCTTTCTCCAACGCATTCAAGGAATGCGTAAAATATCGCTTTCCTTGTGTTGGATTGACCCGAACCCTTTTCTGCTTCGCGAAGAGCCTTTTCCTTTCCGTGTGTAAAGAAATTCTTCAGTATATCGATAAGATACTGGGAATCAGGAGACCAGGATGCCGCCTCTATTCCGGATTTGATATCCTTGACCCTTGTTCGCTCATGAATGCTCTCAATCTGGTCTATTGGCGATCCTCTCATTGAGTTGAGATCGGAATCAGGAAGTTCAGGAAACATTTTTCTCAGAATAGATTTCCCTGAATTCGGCCAGACGGTTTCAAGAACCTTCCTTTCCGAAAAGGAATCCATGTAGATTCCCTTCCCGAGGTTATCCAGTGAATCCTTCATTATATCGTGAGGCACGTACTTGAACTGCTCATTGTTAATGAACTCATCAGCGCTCCTGTAGGACTTCTCCCCGACAATGAAATACCCATGCTTTATTGCATCAGATACCCTGAAATCATTGACCTCCCTTATGAATGTCCGGTCATTGATCTTACCGGCAAGATACATTCCCAGGGAATTTTGTGGTATCTCCTTAACAAGCTCATAGAGAAAATCCGAGGAAAATCGAAAATCCTTCCCTATATCAGGGGTTATAAGGTGTTTCAGAAGTGTGTGCATGGTATTTGCAGAAGAATTCTCGTAAATCCTGAATGTAACGGAATCAAGATGTGTAATTTCCATATATTTTCCATTTCCCGGTATAACAATTACGCCATTATCCTCCGTAAACTGTATTCCTTCTTCGGAAAGAACGTCCTTGAAGAAATCTATACCGGGAGAGGAATTCTTGCAGGAAGCCAGGAAGAAATTCCGGGATGAATAGATTCTTGATCCCTTGGTTTTAGCAATGGATGAAAATGCTAGCATTCTCCATAGGGGATCATCATAGTGCTGGATACCTGCCATGACGGTATCGTCTGTATTACCTCTTTTTGCATATTCTATGCTTCCGAACTGTGTTTTCAGCATTCCGAAAAGAGCAGCCGAATCTGAAAGCATTATCCTGTGAGTTTCACTCAGTCCGGAAAGAAGCTGGTCAGGGGATTTTGAAAATTTATCATAGGCTTCATTCTGAGATACCGCATCAATCTTCTTAAGGTATGAATTAAAATTGCAGAATAACCCCCCGTCGACACACCGCGGTATCAGTGCGTGAGGATTTTCGAATAAGCCTTTCAGGTGATCAAGAAAATATTTCTGTTTTTCCTTTGACGCGGACTTGAGCCTCATGAATAGTTATTATTTATTGTCAAGCATCCTTATGGCTTCAGCCCTTACCGTCACCGGTATGGGAACCATGGATTCCACAAGCTGGACAGTAACCTCTTCCTTTCCGGCATCGATGGACATTATCTTCGCCTTTTCTCCCTTGAAAGGCCCGTCAATAAGTTCAACAAATGCCCCAAGTTCCAGTCCTGTGACTGCAGGTTTAGGCTTGAGATAATGCTCAATCTCTTCCAGTTTAATGTCTCCTTCAACGCTTCCCTTGTATCCTTTTATTCCCTTGGCTATGAAGCTTACCCTGTCTGTGTGCATAGTTTCAACAAAGACATATCCCTTTACTTCATATGGCGCCATTATTGCAAGAACTTCGTTCGTGGCGTTCTTGTCCCTCTCAATGCGTTCCTGTTTGTCTTTTTCGCTGCGCCTTTCGAGATCCTTCGTAACAGGGTATTCGTTCCCCACTGTGGTTTTAAGTGCCATGATTACTGGCGTAAGCGTGACACTGAATTTTTTCTCTATACGGTGAATACCGTCTTCGGAGCCAAGGACAAGCTTGAAAGTGGCCGTATCATTTAGATACCCTCCCTTCGGGCTTGTCACTGAAATGATTATTTTTCTGTCCTTCTTTGGTTCGACGTCGAATTCGTCCTCAACTTTTGTATTATCGAGCGGAGATAGGGTGAATGACTTACTTTTCTGGTCCTGGATTGTCAGGAACCATTCGATCAGGCTGTCGACCTGTTTGAACTCAGAAGTTATAGTCAACCTGAAGCGTCTTTTCGTAGATTGAATATTCCTTACAGTAACCGGTATGTCGAAATTCCTGTCGCATCCTATCTTTGCATCTGAGACCTGAAGCTTGATCCATTCAAACTGACTTTCAGTATTTTCCATATTAAAGTACCTCTACGGGAGATGTATGTAAACACCCATTACCAGGTAAATAAAGAAC
>JAJZOM010000119.1 GCA_021811505.1 Thermoplasmata archaeon
GGAAACGCTTTTGTCTCCCTGAACATTAACCATAATGTTGTGTCAATGGTACCACTCAAAACACTTTCTATGAATTTTAAACGTCTTATGTTTGTATAATGGTTATTAAATTGGATAAATCCTATCTTCTTGGTAGAGATAAAACCTCATCCTCCTGCGTTCTTCACAAGAACCTATTCTTCCATAAAAGTCCGTAATTCCTTTAGATACTGACCGAATCTGTTGCTTAATTCAGCTGGTTTGAATCCAGTGAATTTTAAGAGTCTATCAACGTTTGCCCTGGTTTCTGGTACGAATTTAACTTTGCTATCGACATACTTAACATTAACTTCCATTTCGACGTTTCTTGATATCAAATCCACCAACTCGTTAAAAGAATTAGAGTACCCTGATCCACAATTGACAATTCTCGGGGATGTATCCGCGGTAGCGAGTCTGACCGCTATTTCTGCAATATCATCAGAATCGATGAAGTCCCTGCGCTGATTTCCGTCTCCATAAATTTCTATGGGTCTGTTTTTGAGTGCCGCAGTCGTGAACAGCGTAACAACACTGGAAATATTTCCCTTATACCATTCTCTTGCGCCATAACCAGTGAATATTCTTAATCCAACTGTACTGATGTCGTCGTTTATTTTTGATAACATTTCAAGATATACTTTAGTGATAGAATATGGTGTTAGGGGATCCAAAAGCGTTTCCTCAAATTGGGGAGCTCCTGTTTTTCCGTACACCGTGCCTGAAGAGGGATAAACTACTCTGCCGGCTTTAGTGCTCCTAGCTACCTTCAAAATGTTTATCATTCCGTTGATAGTCTTGTTTATTGCATCGATGTCGTCCCGCTCAAAATATCTATCAGAAGAATAAGAGCCAAAGTTAAAAATAAAGTCGAACCTCTCTCCTTCAAGAATATTGAGTAGCTTGGGATTCTCCGTCCCAATTTTGATTAAAGATGATTTTTCACCCATTTGTTCTGATAACTTTTCAAACAAATTGCCGGTATAAGCGGATCCATCATCAACGATGACAACCTCACTCCCTTTCTTCTGAAGGTTGGAAACGACCGACGAACCAATTAATCCTAGACCACCGGTGACTAAGGCTCTAAAACTTTCCATTTCCGATGGGAATAAGCTGTGAATCTAATAATTTTTCGACTCTCTGACATAGTCGCCAATAACATAATTATAAACCGATGCTCTTACGAGTCGATGGTCATTCAAACCCTCGTGCTGGTGATTCCTGTTTACAACGAGGGTAAGAGACTTACAAAGTCTGTGGGAAGGCTAGTGGAGTGCCTGGATACGATAAGAATAAACAACGGGATATCATATAAGATAGTTATTGCACTAGATTGTGGGTCGGATGATTCTCTAGAAATTGCCACTGAACTTGCGGCACAATACCACGACGTTGAATTGCTTGTAGAGGAAAATAAGCGAGGAAGGGGGCATGCTGTGAGAGAGGCATGGTTTTCCTACGACGCAGATATTTATGCATTTATAGACGCCGATTTGGCGACTGGCACGGACATAATCCTGAAATCTCTGGAAACATTTATGTCGACGGGTTGTGATCTTGTTATCTCATCAAGATACCTGCCTGATTCTGTAGTCCACAGACCTCCATTGCGCAGGTTTATTTCATACGAGTATAACAGAATTCTCAGGTTGGTCTTCAAGAGCCACATCATGGATTTTCAATGCGGATATAAGGCAATAAGGGCATCAGTCAGGAACGAGCTTCTTAAATTTACCACCGAGGATTCATGGTTCTGGGACACTGAATTGGTGGTTCTGGCTGAGAAATTTGGATTCATTGTGAAAGAGCTTCCAGTTTTCTGGAGGGAAGAGAAGTACAGAAGAACTTACCTCAGAAGACTGCTTAATGACGTGTATCTGCACGGAACTGGTATATTATCTCTTGTTGGAAGGGTAAATTCGGATCTGCGCACCTATAACCGCCTCAGAGAGCGTTAGTGCTTCAATTGCAGCCTGTTGTATTGCGTCAACGGAATACAATTCGCGGTGGGTCACGTGATTTCAGGAACCTTAAATTTTACCCAGGACCTTATACAGAACATAGCCCTCTGCAAAACCAGCAGTGTAGACAAAATCACAAAGCAGCGTGGTTAATACAGTCTTTGCCAATGACAATTTTAGTGAACGAACAACTTGCTTCAGGGACCGCAGCTTTTTTGTCACATACAGTGCCCTGATTGTAATGATAAGCGGGACAGGAAACAGGAAAACGAATTGTCGCCACAAACCGAAAAATAGCAAAAAAAGTATAATGATCACGGGTGTTAGTACTGTCAGTTCCCTGTTTAATAACTTGTACCTGAGATAGGCGTCGTTGGATTTTCTTTTTTTTGATGTGCTGTATGTCCTGGTGTATAGCGGGGCCGAATACTTGCCATACCTGAAGTCCTTTTTCAGGACCTTTCTCAGAGTATCCTCACCCTTCAGTGAATTCCGGTACTCGAGCACATCCGAGCTATACATGCTAAATCCTAGCCTTTTTGCTTTATCCGAAAAAATCTGGTCCTCGCCAGAAAACTTCAGGGATTCATCAAACGGTGCTATTTTGTCCATTGCCACCTTCCTGACAATGTCACATTTTATTTCCGTAAGATCAACCCTGCCACTGTCCTGGCTGTGCAGGAATATGTGACCAAATCTAAACTCTGAAAACCTCTGGTAAAAATTCAGTTGAAGAAAATCATATCTTTGTCGGCCCACCAGGATATCAATATTCCCATTCTCCCTCAACTGAGTGATTGATCTTTCTATGGTAATTGAGGCCAACAACAAGCAGTCTTGTTGAAGAATCATCACGTAATCTCCAGTGGAGAGCCGGAGCCCATCATTCAATGTTGCAGCTAATCCCATGTTTCTATCGTGAGATAATATCTTCCAGCCATATCTGGATCTGAAATTTTCCAAAATTGCAGCTGAACCGTCAGAACTGCAATCATCAACCAACACCACTTCCATATTACGATAACTCTGCTTTGATAACGAAGTCAGATTATCAAGCAATCCCTCGGTCTCACCGTTGTAAACCGGTACTATGACTGAAACCTTATCCTCTGTGTTTATCATACGCTATTTTCCCGGAGATGCTTTAGGCTATTGTAATTATTGTGACCGCCTTCCGTGGCGTAACTACCTATTGTTGGACTCAACCGGAACTCAAGTTAAAAGACGATTGAGAATAGATTGGTCGGGGATAGATGCTTGATCCGCCACTCAATATTTCAGGGGTGAAGCTCTCAGGATTTTGCCTAAATTTACTATTTTTTGGCCGTTCAAATTTGTTTAATGAATAGGTTGCATTACAAGACTGGGCATAAGTTGCTATGTGGTTCCTGATCCCCTTACTCAGGCAGCCATTATTATTATGACGCATGTTATGTCCAATTAATGGTCTTCAGATCTTTTCCTACGAAGCTCAATGGGATCGTGCTGATAGAAACCCAGACACACAATGACGGGAGAGGTTTCTTTCTTGAATCCTATAAAAAAAGTGACTTCGAGAATCTTGGAATCAAACACGAATTCAACCAGGATAACCTGTCTCTTTCTGCTAAGGGAGTTTTGAGGGGGTTGCACTACCAGATTGAACCATTTGAGCAGGGAAAACTAGTACGGGTAATAACAGGACGTATATTTGACGTCGCGGTGGACATAAGGAAAGGGTCAGGCACCTTTGGATCATGGCTTGGGATCGAACTCTCCTCTGGAAATAAGAAGATGCTCTGGATTCCACCTGGTTTTGCTCATGGTTTTCTTGCACTTGAAGATGACACAAACGTCTTGTACAAGACAACAAAGGAATACAGCAGGGAACACGAGAGGGGGATCATCTGGAACGATCCAAGAATTGGCATAAGATGGCCTATGAAGCCAACTGGCATATCTGAAAAGGATGCAGATTTTCCAGATCTCGATCATGCCGAAACCTTCACTCTTAACGGGGGTTTCCCGAAATGAGGATTATTGTAACAGGCGGTCTCGGGTTCATAGGATCGAACTTTATTTCTTACTGGCTCAGGAACCATGCTGGAGATTCTGTAACCAATGTGGATGCTGTGACCTATGCTGCAGATTTTCGTAACCTGGATCAGGTTTCCTCCAGTCCGTTCTACAAGTTTGTGAAAGCCGATATAACTGATTATGAGGTCATGCTGGACTCTGCGAGAAACGCGGACTGCCTGGTTAACTTCGCTGCGGAATCCCATGTTGATAATTCCATCGACAATTCAGACAGATTTGTTCAGAGTAATGTTGTTGGAGTACAGCGTTTGCTCGAGGTGGTAAGGAAAACTGACATCCGGTTTCATCAGGTTTCGACGGATGAGGTCTACGGCTCTCTTGAATTAGGTTCCAGTGAGAAATTCACGGAAAATACAAAATACAACCCCAGGAATCCATATTCCGCCACCAAGGCTTCTGCAGATTTCCTCGTACGATCTTACCATAACACGTATGGTCTGCCCGTGACGATTTCAAACTGCTCAAACAATTATGGTCCAAACCAGCATCCTGAGAAGCTAATACCAAAAACGATACTTAATGCCCTGAATGAAAATAAAATACCCATCTATGGAAGTGGTAATCAGATCAGGGACTGGATTCACGTTTATGATCACTGCGCTGCCATTGATCTCGTTCTTTCTAGAGGTGATTACGGGAAAACTTACCTTGTAGGTGGAAACAGCGAGAAGACAAACAATGAGGTTATCAGATCGATTCTCTCCATCATGGGAAAGGGAGATGATCTCGTGGAGTATGTTGCTGACAGACCCGGGCATGACGTCAGGTATTCAATTGAGACATCGCCATTTTTCCACAGGAACGGGTGGAAACAGAAGTATTCCTTTGATGAAGGCCTGAGAAATACCGTGGAACACTATACAAAGAACAGGACAAGATATCTGGAGAACCAGGATATCAGATGAAAATACTCGTTATAGGCGGAAGCGGGTTCATAGGTTCATTCCTCATGAAACAGTATAACTGCACCGGTACATCAACAACCGGTGGAGGTTCTCTTGTCAAACTGGATATAAGGGACCCGGAGTCAGTAAATTCACTGTTGCGGGAGATCGAGCCTGAACTGGTTATAAATGCTTCTGGAATGACGAATGTGGATTTCTGTGAAACCCATCCTGATCAGGCACTGGAAATCAATGGAGAAGCAGTGAAGAATCTTTCGTATGCCTGTTCGAGGAAGGGGATAAAATTCGTGCACATCTCGACCGATTACGTTTTTGATGGGATATCGGGCAACTATGTCGAGACTGATTCTCCGAATCCGGTAAATGAGTATGGGAAATCGAAGGTTGCCGGAGAAAGTCTCTGTAATCTGGAGAACGATATTGTGCTTCGAATATCAACTCCATATGGTCCAAACCTTGCCCGGGCTAAGATGACTTTCATGGAGTTTGTTGTCAGCAAAGTCGGTGCCGGGCAGGTCGTCAGGATAGTAAAGGATCAGATCACGACTCCCACGTACGTTGGAGATATACCTTCAGCGATTGATGCACTAATCAGGGACGGATGCAAAGGCATTTATCACCTCGGGTCCAGGGAGAGACTGAGCAGGTATCAATTCGCCTGCATGGTTGCAGAGGTCTTCGGTCACGACGTACAGTATGTTGTTTCGGTATCAACAGAAGAACTTCATTTCATTGCTAAGAGACCTAAGGACAGCAGCTTGAATGTGGAAAAAATATCTCAGCACTACCAGATACCGACAATACGATCATCACTGGTCAGGACATTGAACCTAATGCGGGAGATCGGATGATTTCGACTTTCTTTGCCTGACAGTTATAGAAGCATCCAGAAGACTGTCGACAGTTCCCGCATCAAGCCATGAATCTGTAAGCAATGAATGTGAAAGTTTGTTCTCCTTAAGGTACATGTTATTTACATCGGTTATCTCAAGTTCCCCTCTTCCGGACGGTCTGAGTTTGCGTATCTTTTCGAATACGCTATGATCATACATATAGAGTCCGGTGACAGCAAACTCACTCATTGGTCTGTCAGGTTTCTCCTCAATGGATTGAATCTTTCCTGCACTATCGAAAACAGGCACACCAAACCTTTGTGGATTGTCAACCCGTTTAAGGAATATCTTTGCTCCCTCTCTGAAGGATTGTACCTGATCTGAGATGTCATCGAAAATTATGTTGTCACCGAGAATTGCAAGCAGATTATCTCCGTGCACGAACTCCTCTCCCAGTCCAAGTGCTTCAGCTATTCCCCCTGGCCCATCCTGCAAAGCATAGTGCAGTCTTACCCCAAGATCTTTTCCCGATCCAAGCAGGTTCATGAAGCTACCGCCGTGATCTTTGCCTGTAACGATCATAATATCTCTGATGCCTGATCTTATCAGAGTGTCGAGGGGATAGTATATCATTGGTTTATCGTAGACCGGAAGAAGATGTTTGTTGGTAACAAGGGTTAGTGGATGAAGCCTTGATCCAGTTCCACCTGCCAGTATTATACCTTTCATCTTACTGGGTATACACAGAGCATTTATTTCTTGTGTGGTCAGGGATAGTGTTTTGCGTCTCTCTTTCCGTGAATGTATAGAAGCATGTGGAGAGTGAAGAGTTATTGTGAGTATGTGGCGCCACTCTGAGACCTGCAAAAGTAATACAAATAATTCTATAAGCCAGCAGAAAAGAGCGTATCCTCTATCCTGTTATTACTATTCTTCCACGCGAGTTTCGATTCCCGATTGAGGAGAGGTTTTTATCCGTCGTATGATATAACACACAATGACCAGAAGAGCGATTATTACAGGCATCAGCGGCCAGGATGGATATTTCCTGACAAGACTGCTGATTGACAAGGGATATGACGTTATTGGAATAGTCAGGAGAAATTCATCCACCAGGATGGGTACTGTTGACGTCCTTCCTGAGCAATACAGGGAAAAGGTGACCATAGTTAATGGTGACATCACCGATTCCAGTTTCTGTGACTCCATAATGGCGAAATACACGCCTGATGAGGTTTATCATCTTGCTGCCCAGTCGTTTGTTGCGTACAGCTTTCATAACCCCTCTTCAACATATGACATCAACATTGGAGGTACGCTCAACATATTCAATGCAGTTAAGGAGCATTCACCAAAATCAAGGGTCTATTTTGCTGCGACCTCTGAAATGTACGGACAGCCGCTTACCACACCGCAGAACGAGGAGACTCCCCTCGTTCCAAGGAGCCCTTATGCGATCTCAAAGC
The DNA here is from genome assembly GCA_021811505.1 of Thermoplasmata archaeon. The sequence goes on from JAJZOM010000119.1 coordinate 7,263, forward strand.
TTGCCGGATTCTGGACGGCAAAGGTATACCGGGAAGCGTATGACCTGTTCATTTCATGCGGCATTTTGTTTAACCATGAATCCGAGGTCCGGGGACCGGAATTCGTTACCAGGAAGATTGCGATTGGTGTTTCCAAGATCGCGAAAGGCGACAGGAGCGCGATTAGGCTCGGGAATCTGGATGCAAGAAAGGACTGGGGATTTGCAGGGGATTATGTAGAGGGGATGTGGCAGATGCTGCAGCTTCCGAAACCGGACGATTTCGTACTTTCGACCGGCGAGACTCACACTGTCAGGGAATTCACTGAGATGGCCTTCAGATCGGCTGGAATTGAGGTCGAATGGCAGGGATCAGGAATAAATGAGCGGGGAATCAACAGGAAGTCAGGAGAAGTCCTGGTAAGTGTGAGCAAGGAATTCTTCCGCCCTCTTGAGTCGGATAATTACAAGGGAGATTCTTCCAAGGCAGGACGCATTCTGGGATGGAAACCGAAACTGAATCTCGAAGGTCTCGTGGAGAGAATGGTAAGATACGAAATGGGGATGCGGTGATTCGCATCAGTTACGAACTACTTCGGGGACTTATGAGGTCAAGGACTTGATCTTCGCAGATCACGTTAGAAAGGATTAGAATAAACAGGAGAGTGTTTCTATTTCACGAAAGTTCGGATCACTGCCAAATCTTTTGGTAGCCGCGTTTTCTATATGAAGTGAGTCATAAATTGGTGGTTTCCCTGAGGTTGGGTTGTCGCCATTTCCTCGGTGAAAATTATTATATCTTCTGACGATGAAATAAAATGTGCGGTATAATTGCTTATTCCGGAACCGATAATGCCGCCCCATATCTCATAGATGGAATATCAAAACTTGAGTATCGAGGATATGATAGCTGCGGTTGTGCGTTTGTGATAGACGGTGAGATTGTTGTCAGAAAGGATTCTGGGTCTGTTTCCCATTTTTTGAATAAGCATGAAGTGTCATCGATCGTTTCTTCCACGGGGATATTCCATACAAGATGGGCAACTACGGGTCGCGTGTGTGCGGAAAACGCACATCCATTCACTGATTGTTCGCAGTCTCTCGCAGTTGTTCATAATGGGGTGGTTGAAAATTCAGCTTTCCTAAAATCAATATTAGGAGAACACAACTTTACGTCAGAAACTGACTCCGAGGTTATTTGCCATTTAATTGAGGAGAAACTTTATGGTGGGTTATTGAGTGAGGAGGAAGCTGTCGTAAGTGTAGCTCAGATGCTTAAGGGTGACTCTTCATTTGTGGTAATGTTTCGGAATTCACAAAAGCTAATTGCGGTAAAGCAGGGTTCTTCACTTATACTGGCAATTGGGAAAAGAGGAATATTTGTTTCAAGTGACGTATATTCGATTCTCAACTATACAAATAAGATCGTGTATCTCCACGATGGTGACGCTGTTGTGGTTGACAGTTCTGGATATTTAGTTCATAACTATCTTTATTCAGACATAAAGCACGAAGTCGTGGAAGTGGACTTGGAAACAATTATTTCAAATAAGGGCGATTTTCCTTATTTTATGGAAAAGGAAATATACGATGAACTGGAGGTGTGGAAGAAGGTTGAACTGGATAGTGAAACTCTCGCTGAGGCTGCCAAAGCAATAAAGCAATCAGACAGAATCTTTCTAATTGGAGAAGGTTCATCATATTATGCTGCACAATACGGGGCGAGACTTTTCAGGGAGGCAGGGATATCTGCTTTTTCTTTCCAGGGCCATGAGTTTGATAACTATGAATCCATAGTACATCATAATGATGTTATGCTTTTTATATCGCAAAGCGGCGAAACAGCCGACTTGATATATGCGATGAAAAAGGTAAAGTCGTCCCTGAAGATAGGGATTATTAATGCACAGGGATCAGAGATTGCAAGAAACATGGATATTGTTATTCCCATGAATGCCGGTCAAGAAGTCTCGGTTGCTGCAACTAAATCATTTATGATGTCGCTAATGGCACTTTACTCAATTGCAGCTATTATAAAGAATGACATGGGCGGTCTTAAGAACGACCTGAAATTGCTGGAGATGGTCATATATAACCAGCTGACACCGTCATTCTTTGTAGCGCTTAATGACATAATCAAGAGACTGGAGGATATTCCCAATTTGATATTGGCAGGACTTGGTTATTCGTATATCATTGCACTGGAAGGGGGACTCAAGATGAAGGAGGTGGCGTACGTTAACGTTGAAACCATGGATCTGCAATCCATGAAACATGGTCCGTTAGCCTTGGTTTCTCAGGGTTCTTGCATTATTTCCGTTTTGACCGGGCAAGATGTGCAAGCAGGCGTGAATCTCGAGGAACTCAAGACGCGTGGTGCAACAGTCGTAGGAATTTCGTCAAAGTTACTTCCAAGCTACGATTTGTTCATTAGAACTGCAGATGCGGGTAGATTTACCTTTTTAGCACCTCTGATAATACTTCAAATGTTGGCATACAAGCTTTCCTTAAGCAAAGGAATTAACCCGGATATGCCTCGTAACCTTGCTAAATCAGTTACGGTGAAGTGAAGGATCTGCGTTCGAAAATGAAATCAAATATCTTCAGAGCGTATGATGTACGTGGGATTTTCAATGTTGATTTTGATGTTAATGACTCTCTTCGTATCGCGATCGCTATTTCTCAAACCATGCGTCCCTTTTCACAAATAGGTGTGGGAAGAGATATTCGACCAAGCAGTGCTGATATACACGCTTCTGTCATTG
>JAJZOM010000018.1 GCA_021811505.1 Thermoplasmata archaeon
GCTTGCGATTGTGCAGACATTTGGTCCTACAGCGGGACTGGACAGCGGTAAAACTAAGGTTCGATTCACGGGAAGTATTGCAAGCATATCTGTATCGGATGAGATGCTTGGACGAATATTCAACGGCCTTGGAAACCCAATCGACCAGGGTCCGCCAATACTGAGCCGGGAAAGACACGAGATTGTGGGAGATGCCATAAACCCATATTCGAGAGAAGAACCTTCAGAATTCATCCAGACGGGGATATCGACAATCGATGGAATGAACACCCTTGTCAGGGGTCAGAAACTTCCAATTTTTTCAGGATCCGGATTGCCGCACAACAGGCTCGCCGCCCAGATTGCGAGGCAGGCAAAGGTCCTTGGCAGCGGAGAAAATTTTGCGGTTATATTTGGGGCCATGGGAATCACGAGCGAGGAAGCGAACTACTTCATAAACGAGTTCAGAAGCACGGGTGCCATATCCAGATCTGTGCTGTTCCTGAATCTCTCATCCGATCCTTCCATGGAGAGAATTATCCTTCCAAGGGCAGCTCTGACAGCTGCAGAATTTCTCGCCTATGAGAGGAACATGCATATCCTTGTCATTCTTTCAGATATGACCAATTACTGTGAAGCACTGCGGGAAATATCATCTGCAAGGGAGGAGGTTCCCGGTAGAAGAGGTTACCCGGGATACATGTACACCGATCTCTCCACCATATACGAGAGAGCTGGAAAGATAAAGGGAAGAAATGGGTCAATAACACAGATACCTATCCTAACGATGCCAGGAGACGACATAACAAACCCAATTCCTGATCTGACTGGTTATATCACCGAGGGTCAGATAGTCATGAGCAGGGATCTGTTAAGAAGTGGAGTATACCCTCCTGTCAATGTGTTACCTTCACTATCCAGGTTGATGAATCAGGGGATCGGCAAGGGGAGAACAAGGGACGATCATCGCGGTGTGGCAGACCAGCTTTACTCAGCATACGCAAACGGAAAGGATCTCAGATCATTGAGCGCAATAGTGGGCGAGGAAGCCCTTGGGCCCAATGACAGAAAATATCTTCGATTTGCAGACGACTTCGAGAAAAATTATGTGAAACAGGGATTCTACGAAGACAGAACAATCGAACAGACGCTCGATCTGGGATGGGAGCTACTTTCAAAACTTCCAGAGGAAGACATGAAAAGGGTTAAGAGGGAGCAGATACAGAAGTACGGTAAATGGAAGAAGGATGAATAATGCCTGGCAGGGATCTCAGACCTACAAGAATTGAACTGATTAATACGAACAAGAGGATCAAGCTCGCTTCCAGAGGGCTGGATCTATTGAAGATGAAGAGATCGTCGCTGGTGATGGAATTCTTCAAGATAAGCAGAACGGTAAGCGGGATGAGGGAAAATTTAAGGGCACTTGTCACCGAAGCCGTAAGTTCCATACAGGTGGCAGAAATACTTAACGGCAGCCTTACCATTGAGAGAATAGCAAACATGTCGGCAGACGACTCGTCCAGCATAAAGACCAGGAACATCATGGGCGTGCGGATTCCGGAACTGAAAGTCAATTTTGGGCAATCACTTGTTTCGTACATGTATCGTGCGTCATCACTTCCAGTCCCTGTCAATGAAGCGCTGAAGAAATTTCAGCAGGTGTTCAACATGCTCATAGAGGTCGCCGAGAAGGAAAGCTCTATGCGAAAGCTTCTCCATGAAATAGATAAGACCAAAAGAAGATCGAATGCCATTGAAAATGTGCTGATACCAGAGCTCAAGGACGAGGCAAAATACATAAGGATGAGGCTGGACGAGATGGAAAGGGACACATTTACTACCCTGAAAACCATAAAGAGGAAAATGGAGAGCCAGAGGGTTGAGACATGAATCCCATGAACTATATCAACAAAAGATGGACTGATCGGGCCTACAGGATCAAGCCTGAGGCAATCCCTGTAATAAGGAAATTCAGGAGAATTATCTCTGCTACCTATGCGCTGAATGCGGCAGCTGTTGCTGTGGTATTTTTCCTGATCATTAGCGGGTGGTTATGATGGACGATCTGGAGATTGTGAAAAAGATAAAGGAAGCAGAAGGGGCCGCAGCGACAGAAACTGCGAAACTGTCAGAAAAGATAAAAACCGACCTCGAGGCTGTTGAAAAAACACTTTCGGGAAACCTGCATGAACAGAGAGATCTGCTGGAAAGGGACTATGAGAAATTCATAGAAAACCAGGTTTCAATTGCTCAGAAGAAAGCCGAAACGGTCATATCTGAGGCTAGGGAAAAGGCCGGAAAACTCAAACTGAACATGGACGTGAAAGATCTTTACAAAATGATCGACAGCGAGTTGCTGAAATTGCTGGAGTAATAAATATGGTACTGAAACCTGAAAAAATGTTGCGGATGAGGGTGATGAGCACACTCAACAGGAAGGATATCGTGCTCTCTGTGCTGCATGACTTCAACGCGATACAGATTGAACAGGTTTCAGGGGACATAAAGGGATCGCTCGGGAGGATTGAGGAAGAGGACTTCCAGAAATCCGTGACAAACGAACTGCAGAGGATCAAGGGACTTGAAAATTCGCTTCCAAGAGTTCCGGTTAATGGCAAAAAAGCTTTTGCATCGGTGTATGACACCCTCAAGGAAGCCGCGAAAATAACAATTGACAGTGATGTCAGGACACTTAAGCAGAAGCAGGAGGACCTTATGGCTGATATCAAGGACATCAGCATAAGAACAGAGACCGTTGAATTTCTCAGGGGATTGAACTATGATCTCAGTATTTTTAATGGGAAATCTACAAAGGCATACGTGATTCAGTCGGCATATCCGGAGGAACTTAGTTCATCAATAAAATCCCAGATAAGTGATGCGCTGGTCATAGAGAGATCTGGCGCACTTCTGGCAGTGATTCCGGACCGTGAAGAATCAAACCTTGCCAGGATATCTTCTGAGAATGCATCTGTTATGAGAATAGTTCCAGAGGCCAGTGGTAAGCCGGAGGAATACCTCGCTTCAATGGCGGAGATTAAAAAGGAGAGAGAGAAGGAACTGGAAGAAATTAACGCCGCTCTGAAGCAAATCTCGGAAAAACACTTTAGTGACATAGTTCAGATCAGGGAGCAGCTTGAGATAGAGGAAAGCAAGATTGAAGTCTATGAGAGAATGGGATCGACATCTGAGGTATTTGTCCTGGAGGGCTGGGTTCCAAAATCACGATATGAGACCATGATCAAGACGCTCAACAAGGTCACGGGGGGCAGCATCATCATAAGCGAGGTTGAGACCAAGGATGAGCCTCCTACCATGTTCAACAACCCGAAGAGGATAAGGGTGTTTGAGTTCTTCATAAGATTCTACTCACTGCCCCAGGAGTCTGAATATGACCCAACCCTCATTTTTGCTATGGTTTTTCCTCTGTTCTTCGGCCTCATGCTTGGAGACTACGGATACGGGTTGGTCATACTGTTATTTTCCATACTCATAATCAGGAAGCTTGATGGAAAGGCTAAATGGTTCAAATTTCCCAAAAAACTGTCCAATTTTGTCATCGTGATATTAGGCCGGGGGCCCCTCAGAACACTTGCAAAGGCACTCATACCGTCCTCAATCATGGCGATAATATTCGGGCTATTCTTCGACGAATTTTTTGGATTCCAGCTATATCATCCGCAACTGTTCAATGTTATAACATCCCTGTCAAAACTGCTTCTTCTTTCCGGTTACATCGGTCTCTTCATGGTCTCACTGGGACTGATCATGGGATTCATAACCGAATACTCCCGTGGAAACCGCAAGGGGGCATATGGAAAAATTGGCTGGCTCATGTTTGCCTGGGGAATAGCTGTGACCGGTCTTGACCTGATCTACCACAATTTTAACTCTACCGGAAACTATGTAGCTTTGGTCATTGCGATTGCGGGTATTGGCATAATATTCGTATTTGAGGGAGTCCTTGGTGCAGTAGAGCTTCCATCAATGATCAGCCACATATTGTCGTACACGAGGATTGTGGGTATACTCCTTGCTTCGGTGATACTGGCATACGTAGTCGATCTTATCTTCATGCAGGATGCTCACTCTTTCCCCATGGTAATAGTTGGGGTTTTTATCCTTGTTCTGGGTCAGGTCTTCAACCTTGCCATTGCCATTTTCGAGCCCGGAATACAGGGTGCAAGGCTTATTTACGTGGAATTCTTTTCCAAATTTTACCACGGAAACGGCAAAATGTTTCGTCCATTTGGAAAAAAGAGGGTTTACACAATAAAGCAGATGGATATTGAAACTGTTGAAAAAGCATGAACCAGGAACGAGACATAATTATTTTCTGTTTACAATTTTTCAATACAAAATCCAGAATCTATGCCTAATGCAAACGTGCAATAGGATAAAATAACAGGTTTGAATCTTATAACATGGATTTACTGCTAATACTCGCGTTTCTGGTCGTTGCGGTTGGGTTTTTCTTCTTCGGCGCTTGGTTTGGAAGATTCTTTACGCGATATCCATTTGGCCAGCAATCTGTTACTGGAAAGGAAGGCATGCTAAGCAAGGTTGCGACCGTAGAACAGAAAGTATCGGATCATTACCAGGTGAGAATAGACTCGCAGATCTGGAGAGCCTACTGCACCGAGCCTCTAAGCATAGGGGAGAAGGTCGTGGTCACGGACATTAACGGGAACAAACTCACAGTAGAGAAGCTGCAAAACTGATTCACACAATATAAAAATCATAAGCAGGCGATAAAATATTATTTTACACAGCTTTATACTTCATATTGTGATTATATTTTATGACAAATAGAATTATGGTAATAGGTTCAACCGGATTAATAGGCAGATCACTGGTCAGGTTTCTTTCTGTCGGAGGAAATGATGTGGTGTCAGTCTCAAGAGAACCGGAGAAAGCCCGGAGAATGTTTCCCGGCCTCGTATCATACGAGAAACTTCCACTTGATCCAGAAGAAATAAGAAAGATTGCTGAGGGATCAAAAGCAGTTATAAATATGTCAGGTTCCTCAGCATTCGAGAAATACCCGGACTATGACAGAATTGTCAGGGAAAGCAGGGTTGAGTTGACGGAGCTAATATCTGCAGGGATTGCGCTGTGCGAAAATAAGCCGGAAGTATTCATCAACTCAAGCGCAAGCGGATACTATGGCCCTGGCGGTCCAGGCGACACGTTCACTGAGGAATCACCAGGGGGAAATGACTACTGGGGAAAACTGGTTAAAGACTGGGAATCTGCGACAAGAAAGGCTGAAGATGCAGGCGTGAGAACAGTGAAAATCAGGACCAGCGTGGTTCTCTCAGGGGACGGCGGTGCACTTTCACAGCTCGTTCCAGTGTTCAGGAAGCACCTTGGTGGATACATAAAGCCAGGTAACCAGTTCTTTTCATGGATTCACATAAATGATGAGATCGGCCTCATTGACTTTTCAATGCGGAATCGGGGCATATCGGGGGCAGTAAACGCAACTTCTCCCGGATACGTCACGTCAAGGGAATTCTTCAGTGCAATAGGCAAAGTAATGGGCAGGAAAGCCTCCATAGGAATCCCTGAGTTCATACTGAAGGCACGGGTGGGGAAAGCCTTCGGGTTGCTAGCAGCTGGCGGCAAAATAGTTCCCGAAAAGGCACTGAAGAATGGTTACCAGTTCAAATACACCGACGTTGAAAAAGCTCTATCCGACATCATTCCCGGGATGAATGCTTAAGATGGCAAACTCAGGCAGGAAAATACAGGCAGTGGTGATCAGGAAAAGAGACGGGAAGGAAGCTCTTCTGGTGCACTATACTCCCCCCAAATCATACTGGGAAACTATAACAGGAAACGTCAACAGGAACGAATCTATTGAAGAAGGCCTTAAACGGGAACTCATGGAAGAGATTTCTCTTGACGATACACAATTGATCAAAACCTCTTACCTTTCATCTTTTGAATATGAAAAGAACGGAAACCACTACAGGGAGGATATATTCTTGGTCGAGGCCTCTTCAAAATTTATCCCGGATATAGGACATAATCCAGACGGAGAGCATAATGCATACGGATGGTTCTCATCAGAAGAAGCACTGAAACTCGTTCCCTGGCAAAACATGAAGGATTCCATAGTAAAGGCTCTCAACAGCGATTAGATCACTCGGGCTCCTGATCCAGAGGAAATCTTATGAAATTCATCAGCACCTCTGTCTTCTTGAACACATCAGCCCTGAAGATCACAGGTCTGTTGGAAGAAAGCCGCATTATCCACCCATGATTCGTTTTTAAGGAGTGGAGACTTCTTCTGAGCATGTACTTTATCATATTGCTATCCTCATCCTTTCCGTATACCGTTACGTTGACTATGAAAGAGTACCCCAGACCCTTCAGAAGTTTATCGCTCCCCGATCTCAAAACGACCTCGTAAGCGATGGTGATTGATCCGGCGATCTTTGGCGCAGAAATGATTCTTGCGACAAATTCTGGGTCAAAAAAGTCCTTGGTTTTTCTGTTTCTACGCGCATTTATCAACGTGAATTCATCGTTCCCAGGGCCAATATTTGGCTCAACCCTTTCAACGTAACAAGGATAAAGGGAAATGAAGAAGGAGGACATACGCCTGAGCGATCCGTCGCGATTGCTTCCAACATAGTAATTGATCGACTCCGGAGTGGAAACCGCCAGGAACCTGTTCTCCTCTCCGGGAAGCGGGGCAAGAAAATACGAGAATCTCCTGTAAATCGTGAGATCAGTTCTCTGATCAGGTTCAAAGAAGACCACGCGCCTCCATTTAATCCTCTCCATTTTTCGCCATATCAATGGTTAATAACTTTGTTTCGCATACTTGATAATGGAATCTCAGACGAAGTTCGAGGAGGAGCTGGGAGAATATCTGAACCTAAAATCAATTAGCACATATGACGTGACCATGGATGGAGATCTGCTCGCATACGCCGTGAAGAACACATTCAAAGACAGGAAAGATTCTGGATTCGATCTGAAGATTGTTGATCTGAGCAGGAATGAGGTCATCAGAAATGACCATTTTCCAAAGTGCACTGCCACCCGTCTCTCATTCAATGAAGAGGGAAAGAAACTCGCGCTCCTCTACAATTCCGGGAAGAAGAGTTATATCTACACCTATTTCGCAAACTCAAACATTCCAGAGAAGACGATGTTCGGTGATCTGATTTCAGACCTCCGGTGGCATGGATCAGATATGATTATTTCAATGCAGGACCCCATGGATGAGACAGAGAAGGCAAAATTTGAGGATGGGTATGATGAGGCAAGGATAGAAGAGAACCCCCGGTTCTATTCAATATGGAAATATTCTCCGGGGAATGGCCTTTCAAGGATATCATCCGGCGTTCAAATCTGGGAATTCGATGCCCGCAAAGACCTTGTGGCCGCAGTGGTATCTGATACACCGGACGAAAACTCATGGTATTCCAACCGCATAGAGATATATGACATGAGGGAAGGAACGCGACGCACAATATTCCATGACAGCGAGATACAGGTATCAGGCCCAAAATTTGACGCAGAATGCAAAGATCTTGCTTTTATTTCTGGAATCTGGAGCGACAGGGGCGTCACTAGCGGTGATCTTGTTATTTATGATCTCAATTCAGGCAAGCTGAATACCTTCACTGAAAGCAAAGACCGATCATTTTCATCCGTTTCCAGGCTCGGATCCGATTTTTATGTAGTGGCCAGAAAGGAAGATCTCTCGCAGATATTTAAAATTGAGAACGGAACTCTGAGAATGGTATGGGAACGTGCAGGCAGTCTCCTTCCAGGCTACTGTCCTGTGGTCTGCCCCTCGCATAAGGGAATCTTTGCGACATTCAGCTCCTGGGAAAATCCATACGATATCTATGTTCTTGGAAGAGAAAAAGACCCGATCCGTGTTACTTCTGAAAATGCAGGAACAAAGAGAAAAACATTCAACGGAAAGGGGAGGAAAATAAACTGGAAATCATCGGACGGCACTCAGATCTATGGTTATCTGATGCAGAATAACCCGAAGGATCCGCTAATTGTGGAGGTCCATGGCGGGCCAACCGCATGTTATTTCCAGCAATTCGCGAGCTATTCATCCGTCTTCCTCAGTGCAGGATTCAGCGTGTTTGCACCCAACTACAGGGGCAGCACGGGGAGGGGGAGGGAATACGCGGAACTTAATCATGGGGATATGGGCGGTTCAGACTTCCAGGACATAATGGACGGAATCAGATACCTGAAAGATAATGGAATTATAGAAACCGATGCAATCTATATTACCGGCGGATCATACGGGGGATTTATGGCAGCATGGGCAATGACTCAGAGCAATATCTTCAAAGCAGGTTCGGCGCTTTTTGGCATAGCAGACTGGATCAGCTTCCATGGTACTTCAAATATCCCGTCCTGGGATGCCAAGTACTACCAGGAGGAACCATATGCCTATAACCGGTACTTGAAATTTTCTCCACTGCGCTATGTGGATCAGGTCTCAGCACCGGTTCTTCTCATACATGGAAGGGATGATCCCGAAGTTCCCATCGGTCAGTTTTTGCAGTTTTACAGGGCCCTGAAGGACAGGGGAAAGAAAGTGAGGATGATTTCTTTCCCTCGCGAAGGTCACGGAATACTGGAAAGAAAACACAAGGAAACGGAGATAAGGGAAACGGTAGGGCACTTCACATCCAAATCATGAAAGTCTTGCCATCTCTCCAGTGATCGAAGAGGAAATAGAAGCCTCCACGATTCTGACCACTTCATGTCCATCTCTGCCTCTGGCTATCCTGCTTTTCCCGCCGGATACCAGTCGAACGAAATCGATGATCTCCTCAACATAGGGGCTGCCTCCCCTGAAACTTTTTATCAATTTCCCGGATTCGACGACCTTTCCTCTGATCTCGGTACCGAATATTCCCTGGCATTCAAGGGTGGAATCCTCTCCGAATATGTAGAGGCTGTTGTCAGGAACCAGGATTTTTCTTGACGAGAGAACGCTTGCAATTCTTCCCCCGTAGTTGAGTACAATGTGAGAGGTTGAATCGATAATCTCCCTCTCCGGCAATCTAGTCGCGTGAACAGTTTCTGGATAGGATGACAGAATATAATTCATTGAATCTATGACATGCACGCCAGTTCCCATAACCGAACCTCCTCCAACCATCTCCGGCGTTTCCCACCACATTCTGTCAGGATCTGAAGAACGCGATGAATATGATGATGACCATCCACCCGACATGAAGGTTATATCTCCAAGCTTTCCGGATTCCAGTATCTCTTTCGCAAGGTCCAGAGCGGGATGAAACCTCATGTGGAATCCTATTGCCAGCTTCAGTCCATTTCTCTCTGCCAGATCGCAGAGTTTCTGTGAATCTCCGCTGTTAAGGGTCATGGGTTTTTCCAGAAGGACGTTTTTTCCTGATTCGAGAGATCGCTTTGCATGTTCAAAATGCAGGGAATTTGGTGATGCAATGTACACGGAATCTATATCGGAACGAAGGAGATCACCGAGATCTTGGTAGTACTTTGAACCGTATGTATCCGCAATCCTCCTTCCCTTTTCGCTGCTCCTTGAAAATACAGATTCTATTTTGTTTCTGCTTCTGCTGATTGCAGGCAACACCCTGTTTATGGAATGATTCCCCAACCCGATGACGCCAAAATTCATGGTTACTGGATCAATAACGGGGTTTTAACCTTGTCCAGTTGGATTACAAACGACCGTGTCAAAAGTTCAAAATACGGGTTTATAAATACCCTCCCAATGGCATCACAGAATAAATCACTTCCCGACTACAATGATATACTCGATGCAGAAAGAATTCTGGACGGGCTTATAAACGTC
>JAJZOM010000296.1 GCA_021811505.1 Thermoplasmata archaeon
AGATATATTTTCTCACGTTTCCATTCATTATCTTCAACGCGATTTTTCTGGATGCTCTTTCATATTTTCCAAAAAATGACATGAGTACCAGATAAACTATATCGAATCTGTGAGCTAGGTAATCATTGTCGATCAGATTCTCTATTTTTGGAAATAACCTATAGAATGTTATTCTTGTCGGATTTGAATAATTGAACGAATTGTATGTTTTTTTTCTCTCTATCCCCCCAGACCAAGGTTGGACTTCACGGTAATTCCGTGGTTTAATAATATAAATAAAAAAGAGTATAACAGACATTGTTAGAATAATAAAAGTCGGAGATACCACGCCAAAAACTCCATTTCTGAAGGGTGAAAATATCATGTATCCATTTGGTACAATTTCTCCTCCGGACAAGAAGTTTGTTCTGGCCTTGCCACTCTGCGCAGGCAAACTGAAGAGATAAAACAACGCTGGAGATATCAGGGGAAGTATCAGCAGAAGATATCCTGCGGTATATCTCTTTTTGGATTCAGCAGTCGAAGAAGTCTTGTCCGCAGATATTCCCGTGAAGGAAACAAATTTTGTGAAGACAACCACGGAGATTCCCGCCCCTAGGGCAGCAAGAGAACCAGCAATTACTGCGACAATTGAATAGTATTGAATGCCTGAAAGAGACATGATGAAAAGACTTTCAAGCAACATCCATTCCCCTATTCCGCCCCCAAAGGGAACTAACCCCATCATGGAAATTGAGGCTATTATTAGCCCTTTCTTTGAAATACTTCTCCATTCCGGGCTGTTGAAAGAATCCGTGCTGAATGGCGTCGAACTTAGAATTATGGATTTCCCGATGCCGTGCATCAACGCAAATATGAGGACCCCTATTGAAGCAAATTGCGCCAGTTGAATGTCCCCCATCATTTTAGAAAGAGAGGAAACCCCTGTAAGAACAACCATGGCACCAATATTCTCCACTGTGCTATAGGCTGCAAGTATTCTCGGATTCTCGGAAGAACTCGCGTATACTGCTCCAACAAAAATCGAGAAAGATCCCATGATAATCAGCGCTATTGGCAACATCTGAAAGTTAACAGACTGTATTAGTGAGGAATCTATTCCGTATATGGAAATGGTGGGAATCATTACACCCAGGATCATTGCCCGTGAGGAATCAATGCCACTCATTCCAAGAGAATACCATTCTGATACCTGAAGGGGGATGACACCACCCTTGATGACAAACCCTGCTATCCATAGTGACAGGGAAAGAGGATTGTTCAGTAGGTATACCAGAGAAAATGAACCGCTGACAGAGTATGAAACTGCTGCTCCTGCAATCAGGAGGAGCGTACTGATTTCCCCGATACCTAGGAAAACGTAGGAAGCGAGAAGTCCTCTACGGTTATACAGGCCAAGGATAAAAGTTGCTGAAATCGTGAAAATTTCCCAGAAAATAATTAGCGTTACAGAGTTGCCGGAAAAAATGGTACCAACAATTCCAAAGAAAAGGAACGTGCCGAAAAAAGATCTAGTTCTGGTCCAGTTTGCCAGTATTGTGTTGAAACCTGATATCATAAAAACTGTCGATAAGATCAATAAAAACGATGCAGATACGGAATCAAGCGAAAGCTGGAAATGCCCAAGCTTGTACTGCTGAATACTTATGTTTCCTGTCAGAAAGAGGATGCTTGTTGCTATGAGGAAAGATGAAATTACAATTGTGGATAACCGTTCTGCTTTTTTGCTATAGATTGAACTTAGGGCAGTGAATCCTGTCAGAATAAGGATATAAATTACATTCATGACATTCCCCTCAACTTCTGTATCGCATTTATCATGACGAATGGATCTGGGGGGCATCCAGGCACAATAACATCCGTATTCAGGACGGTGGACACTGATTTACCGAGTATTCCTCCCGATATTGCACACGTTCCTGTTGCAAAGACAACTCTTGGTTCAGCCATTGATTCAAACGCCTTTAAAACAGCGTCCTTCATTCCTTCTGTCAGTATTCCAGAGATCATTAGGGCATCTGCCTGTCTTGGGGTATTTGTGAACGTGATTCCGAGTCTTGTCCCGTCATATTGTGGGCTAGACAGAGTCATAATTTCCAGGTTGCATGCGCCGCAAGACCCGGAATCCATGGCATATATCTTTATGGACCTCCCAAGTTCCGGTATCACTTTTCTGTTTTGCGATGAGTGTACATCCATAGAAGGTTCAAAACTGGGGGAACACAATCCACATGAAATACATGAACCGTGAATTACAATGCCATCCTTTATGGCTCCAGAAGGGCAGTATGGATTTTTGTCGCCGCCCTTGTAAATTGGGACGGTAGACCATGGTGAAACCGTCTCATTTTCGCCTGAGGGGAACCTTGTTGTCACAATTCCCTTTCTTAATGATCTTATTATCCAGGCTTTCATACTACATCTCCCATCTCTGAAATCCATATTCCCAGACTTTCAAATCCGAAAAGAAAATCTGCAAATGTGTTTCCTTTCATTGATCTGGAAAATGCCCTTAGGTTCAATTGCGACGGACTTAACAAACTGACGCGGGATATTACGTCTTTTTGAAACTGGAGTATGATTGATGCATCACCAGAGGGTGTTTCCAGAAAGCCACCTACCTTACAGTTGCCAATAGCCGGAAAGTTTTCATTGCCTGCGGGAACCCTGAGTACCTTTGATGTAACCTGCTTGATCAATTTTGCAGATTCAGAAATTTCATGTGACCTGACTATGAATCTCGACAGGGAATCACCACCATCCCAGTTCATGCATTTAAAACTGAGATCGTTATAGTAAGCATGAAATTGTCTTCCATCTAATGGAATGCCGCCCGCCCTCAACGCTGGTCCTGCACTGTCTTCCCCGGTAATTATGGCAGTCCTGTCTGTCCTGTCAATGAAGATCCTTGAATCGAGAAGCGTGTTCAAAATTTCTTCATATTCTCCTGAGATCCTCTCGATGTCTGAATCAATTCCATCAAGATCAATGTTTCTGGCAAGCCCACCCGGTTTATTCAACCCGAAGAAATAACGGTGCCCGAATCTGCTGGCAATAATTCTCAGGAGGTTTTCCCTGATCAGCAGAATGTTCATGTGAGCTATGTTCTGTGAAGCTCCACCGGTCAACCTGGAAGCTACGAACAAATGTGAACTTATTCTCTCAAGTTCAACCATAACGACCCTTGCGAGTTTCACTTCGTCCGGTATATCCAGTCCTGCTGCCCTTTCGCAGGCATCGCAAAATAATGTTGAATATGAGGCAGAATGTACTCCATTCAGTCTTTCCAGTCTTAAAAGCCCCTCTCTTGGAGTAAGGCCAGTTACTCTGATTGACCTGTTCTTAAAAGAGGTGTCATAATTCACGCTCTCGATCTTTTCACCATAGGTAAGTATGTCAAAGTAGACGCTTTCCACCATCCCTCCGGTTGAAGGTCCGTATGGAAACATAGTCAACTTTGTACCAACTGGACGGGCAATGACTTCCGTATTTTTTGCAGAATCACTTTCCACATCGCTGGTTCCAAGCTTATCAGAAAATCGAGACAGCGTTGTCCCTTCCCCATCATAAAGATGTACTCGCATCCCCTGGGTCACAATATCCCTCCGAGGAAGAGAAATGTAAAAATTCCTGAAGCGATGATTGCGGTTCCTGTTATGATTGTCTGCTGAATAGATATTCTTGTTGGACTGCGGACTGAGGACATGCTGAATACCATGTTTAAAACCTTATAATTGATTGAGAGGAAAATTATAGTGATGAGGACAACCACCACAATTGCCACAATCCCAAGCCCTTCAGAGTAAAGCCCAGATATGATAAAAAATTCCCCAAGGAAAGTTCCAAAAGGAGGAGCTCCGGAAACAGAAAGAGTGGAGAGTATCAATGTGTATGAAGTGAATGGCTGGTTTGTCCAGAGGTTGGTTATCTGGGACATGTTTCTTGTTCCATACACTTCAATAACATTTCCACTTGAATAGAAAGCACTCGCTTTGCCAAATGCGTGAGTGAGTATTATTATTATCGAGCCTAACAATGCCATATTTCCAAGCACAAACCCGAGAAGTATCAGAGACATGTTCTCCATGGTCGAATAAGCATACATTCTCTTGATGTCCTTCTGTGATGCCATAACCAATGCGACAAACAAGAGTGTGATCAGGGCAAAAAATATACTTGCTCCATAGATAAGTTGCATATTTATTGTGTGTATAATGATATATATTGCATAAACAGCTATTGGGAGCAGAACCGCAGAAAATATGGCACTGATTTCTGATGGTGCCCTCCCATGGGCGTCAGGAAGCCAGGAATGCATGGGAAAAATTCCTGCTTTTGTGCCGAATCCAATTATGCCAGAGAGGGCAGCTAGCGCAAGGATCTGCGAAGGGTTTGCCCTTGAATCCATTAGTGCGGTTATTTCCAGCGTACCAAATATCCTGTAAATGAGTATTATGGAAAGAAGAGCTATGGAGAGTCCCGCCGACACAATCACGACATAACGCCATGCAGCCTCTATATCAGCTGAATCTCCTTCTATTATTATCAGTATCGCGCTGGAAGCGGTTGTTCCTTCTATTCCTATCCATAATAGGCCCAGATTATTGATAACGAGAGAAAAAATCATTGTGAACGTAAACATGCTCATCAATGACATATGCAGCCGGATATTCCTTGATTCTCCAAGTTTTCTGTGATAACCCGTTGCATATACGACGGAGAACAGATTAATCGAGGTAACGCAGAGCAGGATATATCTGTTAATATTGTTCAGGTAAAAGTAAGAATAGACCCCCGAGGGAAGCATAAAAACTATACCCGAGAGAAGACCGGTTACCAGGGATGCGATGATGGACATTACCCTGAAATGCTTTGAAAAATACATCATGCCGGATAATGCAGGGACCAAAAGCAGAACGAGAATCCAAGTGTATCCGGATACGATCATCCCGTCATCTCCTCAAACGTCTGAGTGTCAGATTTATCAGTTATAAGGACTATGGAAACTATCAGAAGCGCAAGGACGTCCAGAAGCACACTGACTTCTATTATGAGCGGGAGAGAGATTATCCCCAGACTTAGCATAACTATGGCATTTTCCTCCTCAACGTAACCTAGAAATTGAGAAAACTTGCTCTTTCTGGATCCGATAAGGAATATGCCCTGGAACAAAAGCGCAAAACCACCATCACCTATCGTTTCATATCCGAGCGGTGAGAATAGGATTCTATAAGTTATGAAAGAGAAGATCAATATGAGAATGCTTATTATGCCAATCCATGAAGCATCTCCGACCCTCTCCCTCAATGTGAACGGCGTACTGCTTATCTTTGAACTTAGAATCCTGCTAGTAAGGATTCCCCTTAGAATTATGATGAGGATACCCAGGATTATTAGTTCAAGCTCATTTCCCAAGAATCCCAGGATAATTATATAACACGAGAGAAGAATTGATTGTACCGACACTATTCTGATTTTATGTGAGATAAATGTTCCGAGCTGGGCCCATATTGCACTCAGAATTATTGCTGCTATTATTAGGTCCAGAATCTGCTGTATGTTCATGAGAAACCCCCTGCAGCGAACAGGATCACTGAGAGAACTGAGAGGATGAAAGATAGGGCCAGAAAATCAGTTATCTTGAATATCCTTAGTCTTGCGATGCTCTGTTCAAGCAGAACAAGCAATATTATGAGCATGACCCATTTCAGGAACATTATTGGTATATCTATCAAGGAACCAATCAAACCTGGCTGGAGCCCCCAGGGAAAGATGAATACATTGAGGAGTAGAGAGCCTAGGAGATATTGCTTTATGAATGAAGAATACCGTATGAAAAACATGTTTTTCCCTCCGTATTCATAAGTCCTCCCTTCCTCTATCATGCTCAGTTCTGAGAGTCCTCCGCCCTCTACGGGTAGTTTTCCCGTTTCAAAAATGAAGAATAGGAAGAATGCAATTGATGCAAGAATGTGGGTGAGAGAGAGGAAAAGATAAGAGTTTGTGGAAAGGTCTGCGTTTGTTATGTAAGGGTTATTGGTTCCCGTTTCTATGGCAACTGCAAAGAAAACCACTATTAAAGTGGGTTCAGCAAGTGCAGAAAAAACAGCCGTTCTTCCAGCACCCATTGCCGTAAAATTGCTTTGCGTATCAAGGGCTCCGAGAATCATAAGAACGGAGGCAAGAGTAAAGAGCATTGCTCCTCCCAGGAAATCCCCAAGAGGGGCAAGTATGGTATACCCCGGTTGTACAGGTATCATGAATGCCAGGAGGATCATTATACCGAGTACGAATAAAGGGGCATTTTTATGAATAAAACCGGACCCACTGCTGACAACAGGCTCCTTTTTGAAGAACTTTATCAGATCGTAGTATGGCTGAAGAAGAGGTGGCCCCTTTCTGAATTCCGTTTTTGCCTTGATGTTTTCATAAAGGCCAGCTATCAGGGGAGATATCAACAAAATGCCAATGACCTGAATTGCAGACTCAAGTAAAATTTGCAGCATACATATCAGATACTGACCATTAGATCAAGAACTGATAAGGGATATATGCCTAGTATTAAAACAATAAGAATCGAAGATTATTATTCGACGAGTAGAGCGAAATCTTTTATTTCACCGACGTCGACCTTGATCTTCAGACCTTCATCGGTGGAAATAACCATAAAGTCATTTTCAAAAAATAAGAGATTACCTTTGATAGGAGCATTCATCAAGAAAGATTCCTTGACCGTCCCGTCATCGTAACATCGTTCGGCATAACCATCGATCTCATCACCATATGTTGACAACAGAGGATAAATTATGATTCTGGAGCCTTGCGCAAAAGAATTACTTTTCTTTACAAAAGTTGTGCGTTTCAATGTGAACTCCCCTTACATACTTACCTCAATCTATTATTAATATTTTGTGGAACTATAGTCCATAGTAATTTTTTGAAATAGCTATTTCACTGGGTCTATAGATATTAAAGAAAACTATAACTCTTCAGTTTTACCGTATAACCACTAAAAAAATTTCGTCTTACAACATGTTTTTTTAAAAAACCAAATAGAAATCCGTGCGACCATAAGTCTTGATATTTTCCGGTATTCAAGGCAAATCTAATTATAACCGAAGTTCCATTTACACGTATTGATAAGAGTTTTTACACCGGAAGATTCGACGCTCTCAGAGAGAGTTATAAATGATTTTTCTGAAGCTTATCCCCCGGAAAATGCAGCATTTAAGTGGTTCGATGTCGATGATCCAAAAGAAGATGAATTAAAACTGCTGAGCAAGAATTTTTCACTGCATAGCCTGACTGTTGAGGACATTTCTTCTGGAAAACAGAGAGTCAAGGTCGATGAATACGAAGAATATATTTTCGCCGTGTGTAAAGGTGTGTCTGTTGTTAAAGACCGGGATTTTGAATATGCGATCGATGAAGTGTTCATAATTTTAAGCAAGAACTATGTAATAACTATTCACAGCAAGGATTCCATGATAATGAATCACAGCGTTGATGCAATAAAGAATCAAGTCGCCTCTTACGGTAATCGTAAACCACTCGGCACCTTGATTTTGCACATGTTGTTCGATTTCGCTGTTGACTCCTTTTACTCTTCCCTGACGAGCGTTGAAAACTGGCTGGTCTCATTCAGGGAAGATCTGATCGATATCGATTCCCTCAAGTCAAAGGATCTGAGCCAAGTTAGGAAACTCATGTTTTTTATAGCTAAGGCCAGAAAAGAGTTGAGCGATTTCAGGATTGTCCTTTCCCAGCACCGGGATGTAATGTCACTGGCTGAACGCGGCACGTTAAAATTTGTATCACTGGACTATATGTTAGCTTTCAGGGACGTGTATGACCACACTTTCCAGCTCATTGAAACTGTTGACTCATACATAATGAGGACAAATGATGTAAGGGATCTGTACTTCACGTTGAGGGCAGCGTTTACAGACAATATAATTCGCTTGCTAACAATTGTTGCCACCATTTTCCTTCCACTGACTTTTCTTACCGGTTTCTATGGCATGAATTTTACACAGGGATTCTATGAGCCCGGATCCGGGAGCCTGTACGGGTTCTATTCGATGGTTGTCATAATGCTGTCGCTAATCGCCACTTTGCTGATTATCTTCAAGAAAAAAGGATGGATATAGACAATAAAAGCTAAACATTTTATAATTAGTAATTTATAAAATTAGCATGCTTTAAGACAAACGATGAAATGAAACTGTTAAGGATATCGAGGAAGGCCTTTCATGTCTATTCCTTGGGTGGCAGATTGAGAAATGCCGTAATGCCAGATGATTCCGACTATTACAATGATGAGCGTGTTTGCAGATTAATAAATCGGAACACAAAAAGAAGGGACGTCATATATGCGAGAGCATCGACAACAAAGCATACGAAGGAACAGCTATACAATTAAGGAAGTTTAAGCATCGGGCAGGCGATAACATGGATGGTAGAGATCATATCTTGATTTGATTTCACAATGGCTACCTAATGAGATCCCAGCCACTATGGACAAAATAGTTGTTTTACAATGAACGTCGACAAATACCCGTGAAATAATATAAGGGAGAAATGGATCAGTGATGAAGAGAGAACGGAGGCATGGTTAATTGACCCGCAGGATAAGGATTGGGATGGTTATATGGGTTGTCTACCTGTTGATTTTTATCCTCGTCGTGTTTCTGCTTCCTACCATATATCCGGGTATCCGATCATATGGCAGTTTCTTTCCGTTCTTCTTTTTCTTCCCGTTCTTTTTCGGCGGATCGGGATTAAGGAGGAGAAATAATAACAGACAAAATAACGGGAACTCTCCAGGCAAAAATAGTACTTCATCAACTGCCGGGAATGAAACGTCAGATCCTACAATGAGCACCGATTATCTTGATAAGCATAACGCCAAAATGTATGATGAATTTGGAGTACCCATACGTAGATCTACTTCACGATACTGGTATTATGCTGGTTTCGCCATAATAGCAGCAGGAATAATTATCCTGTTCTTCAGATCGCAGTTATAATTTCAGATCTCGGAAAGAAATGTATATATTTCTGCACCGCCTAAGAAGATTCAATTGATGTCTCTCATTTTTTCACTTTTTATGCTGCTCTTTTCGGCACTAATT
Source organism: Thermoplasmata archaeon (assembly GCA_021811505.1). The sequence continues at coordinate 9,135 of JAJZOM010000296.1, forward strand.
GTCGGTGAGGTGTTTGAACGCTTCGGATTTCCTGCTGTGGTTGGAGAACTCCTTACGGGACTGATACTTGGGCCTGCCATCTTTGATATCATTCGGATCAACGCTGTTTTCAACGGGCTCTCGGAAATAGCTCTATTCTTTATTGTGCTTTTGATCGGTGTTGAGGCCACTACTGAATCACTGAGAAAAAACTACAAACTTGGCCTCCTATTCTCATTTACCAGTTTTGTAGTGCCTTTATCGATTATGCTTGCAGTGTCACACTATTTCCTGCATATACCCGAAACGGAATCCGTCCTGCTTTCCATATCCATCGCAGTTCCTTCTATCTCAATAATATCTGTGCTGCTGAAGAATTACGATTTACTGAGGATTGAAGCTGGAGGTGTGATCCTTGCAAGTGTCATCATAACTGACGTGATCTCTTTTGCTGCAGCTTCTGCCTTCACCAACCCGAATGGAATCACATTTGAGATAACAGGAATTATAATATTTCTCACTTTCCTGTTTCTTGTAGATCGCCTTATTAACAAGCATTCTGCACAAGTAATCGGTATTTTTGAAAGACTTCATGCAAAGGAAAGGGGAGAAAAAATAATCTTCGGATCTATAATAATATCCGGACTCATAATCTCAAGCATCTTC
>JAJZOM010000212.1 GCA_021811505.1 Thermoplasmata archaeon
CTTATTTTTGTTGACGTTGAGGATGCGCGAGTAGAAGTACTGCGCCGCGGGTTGGAAACACGATTATATACGGCGATCGACAAGGAAAGTAATGAAGAATATCTTATCTCCATGAAGCCTCCGCTTATCAAGGAAGCCATTGAATGGGCTATCAGTCAGGGATTTCCAGCGAAGACTATCAATGCCAGTACCATGGGACATGCGATCACGCAGATCGGATACCAGAACATAACTGTTAACAAAAAACTCTCAAATAACACGAATATTAAAGCGTGGAGAGATATTTGCATCCTGCCGTTTGACGATGTCAGTATCGGATCAGTATCGGGTGGGGCAAAACAGGCGAAACTGACAAAAACCACGCAGGAGATTCACGGAACTGTAAACAGTATCGGGTACCCTCCTATTCCCGCTCATGCATGGGCGCGCGCGCATGAGGAAGCGTATAGGAAGGTATCCGATACTGAACCGCACTTCGCCTTAGGCAACACCGCACCAGCGGCGGTATCGAGTGAAAAGGGGTCATCCGATACCGAACCGATACTCCCCGATGATCATCATGAGAGTAAACCCGCTCAAACACCGCTTCCTGATGCGAATCCCCTCACTCCTGAGCAGGGCACGGACAAGAGCGAAACGAATGAAAATCCAAAACTCAGAACGTACATCGTCCTCAAGGATTTTGCATACAATGGTCACGTGTATTCAGCTGGCATGGAATTCGTCATCACCACTGACCTGGGCGATTACGTATCCCAGGGGGTTCTTGGCCTAAAGGAGGGAACGGCATGAATTCACACTGCCGTTGGGGGGAGAGACTTGCATGGGCGCGGAGTCTCAAAGTCCCGGCATGCATTGTCTGCACTCTCCGCTTCGATGCAGGCGAGCCTGCCATACGGATAAACAAGTTACCTGGCGACTTTTCGGTTTATTTCCATGCCCGCTGTTATGGCGATATCCAGGAATCTTCAAGACGTGCGAGGAAGGTCATGGGCGAAATGATCCTGGGATTGAGGAGCTGGTCTTCCGGGGTAACGGAGATTGAAAGGATAGCACCATTCAGGGACTACGTGCCGGCAAGGCTAAAGTTTCCAAAAAACGTTCCGGACGGCTTGAATTCTAGGAGGGATGGGGCATGAGCATCCCCCGCGCCACTGACCCCCAGAAGCGGGCCATCAAGAACATGATGTTCAACACCCAGAACATTCAGTTCGTCCTGGATTTCATGCTATCCAGGGGAAAGCGATACCTCGGCGAGCTTTCAATCGAGGAAGCTAAGGATCTGATCGGAGGGCTGGTCAAGTGATTGCCATGACCCAGGCCATCCTTGACAGTTTCGACCGTGACGATGGTCATGATTTGTCTCCTTTTGATCGATCGATATACCCCCCTCTCCTCCCCGTCACACGTCTACACTATGAGAACTATCTGCCTGTCCTCATACTGAAAGATTTCAACGTAGCCTGGACAGACCGCAACTGGTACCTGCATGAGCAGGACCTCGTGTACCTGGATGAAAAGCTGGCCACAATCCTCATTTCCCGAGGTATTGCTAGGAAGACGGAGGTCCACTGACATGACGAAGCCTGAAGACATCCGCAGGGAGATCTCTTACTGGAACGGTTTCCGGGACGCCATGGAGATCGCCCTCCTGAAACCTGAAAAGATTGGAACGCTGCATTCCAGGGCAATTGAGAAGATAGAGGAACTGCGCCGAATCCTAAAGGTATACGAGGCCCGGGAACTTATTATTGAATCACAGTCAAGGCCTCCCGAAATCTTGCAGGACCAGGGAGGCCATGACAACCCCAAAAAAGAGGTCAGGGAAAATGTGTAAGGAACACATAAAGGCATGGTATGAGGGAACTGGCCTGTCCCCTCACGCTGTAATGGAGAAGGCTAAGAGCTTGCCATCGAGCATCAGGAACCATGGGATCCTGGGAATGTCGAGAATCATCATGAGGACGTTTTTCCAGTATACAGGGGTAGTGAAGCAATGAGGACCCTGGCTGAGGTAGAGGCAAAGAAACAGGAGATAGATCGGAAAGAAAGGCGATCGAGGGATGCACGAAATCGTGATAACGTCCTGTACTATTCGGGAGCGATCCATGCCCTGAACTGGATCCTGATGTCCCAGGAACAGGGGATGATGCAATGAATGAACGGAAGGAAGGTTATCCACAGAACAGGGATAACAGGAGAGAGGAAAGACCACAGAGAGACGATTCAGAACCCCGGAATTATGCACAGCCCGATCCCATGAACGTCAGCCTGCAGGGAAGGTCATTGACAGTAACACTGGTGAATGGCAGGATTGAATCCGGCATATGCAAGAAGATGGGCCAGTACTTCATGGAGCTTCAGGGATCTAACGGCAAAACCATGCTGATAAACAAAGGTCAGGTCATGGTGGTGAGCGTGCTATGAAAGGGACAGGTAAGACATCCAATCAATCACCCCATGCCCCCTCAATTCTGACAGCACGGATAAACGGACAAAAAAACGCCAAATATGAGGTTGAAAAAGAGATAGAAAGAGAGCTCCGGTCATTTGAAGCCATGAAAACATGCTCAAGGTTTGAGTTTTGTTCGGCTCCAAAGTGTCCACTTGATGTTTTGATAAATTCCAGGAGCGAGATTAACGGGGATCCCAAATGCGAAATGGCAAAGGCCACCCGTCATAAGTACTGGGAATCCGTGCCAGGTTTCTTGAAATCCGATCTTCCACTCCAGGGATATTTTGAATCTGAATACACCCGAATGAAGTCAGCAAGGGCAAGATGGGATGCGCTGCCGGAAGAAAAGAAGGCAGAGATAAGGGAAAAGATGAAGAACGTCAGGAGAGCCATGGGGGACGGATCGAAATGACCTTCTATCATCGCTCATCGGTGAACATAGGGGGTTTTGTTCTGTCATGTCAGGATGTGAAAGCACCATGTCATATTCTTGTACCATCCATACCCTTCAATTCTGACAGCACGGATAAACGGAACAAAACATGCGAATATACCAGTCAAAATGACACCTTTTCAAAGACTCCCGGGAAGGAATTAATCGAAGGTGATGAGCATGACTGACCATTATACCGCAAGATCCCCGGGACGATTGCCGGCGCCAACAGGGACCATCACGCTTGACGACTTCATCCCGAAACCTCTTACCGGTAGGACTGAGAAATTCATGCAGTTATGCGACATCTACCGCAATGCCACCGGTGAGTACCCCGATTCATCGTACACGATGTTTGAGTTCATCCATGACCATACGCTGCCCTATGAGCTGAGGCACTTCAAGCTCCTTTCCGAGAACCAGGTAATCACCGTATTCTGGAAGTGGGAGAGAATCATGGGCACTCCCAGGCGACAGTGATGCCCACGAGCCGCGAGGTCATGGAAAGATCCCCCCAGGATCTTAAAGCAATCCTCGACGAGTTCAAGAAACAGTGGACCCAGCTGTCAGGGGACATGGATCTCTTCCTGAGGGAAGTGGAATCCGGAACGCTTGAGGATGATATCGCCACAAAAGTAAAGACGGGCAGCTACCGGATCTCCATCCTCAGCTCTGAAATCACCGTAATAATGAGGAGGCTGAACAGGCAGTGAGGGGTTGAATGAACGATTATCCTTATTCCCCTCATTGCAGCTCTGCAATCATGAAGAACGTAACAAAGGTCCAACCCAGGGCAGGGAACAGCAAGGATGATAGCCAGGAATGATGGCATGCCGGACGGCATGTGCCACTCACATGCCAGCCACTCGGAAGCCACAATACCAATAGAAAATGATGGGAAATGGCATGTGGCGGCGGTTGCTCTCCTATTATTATATACACATGATTCAAGCGGCGATCCTACAATGGACGGCAAGGCCATAATCGTGAATCCCCTGGATCCGGATAAACCTGAAATTGAGAACGAGCATAGAAGGAAGATGAACCCAAACTCATTGAAGAACCTCAAACCTTTCAGGGACAGAAAGCCCTCAGAACGATAAGCAGAAAGGAATCCTGCATTCTCCGTGATTTTTCCAGATTTCTATACCCCCGGACATGTTACATACATTTAAAACGCGCGAGAGTATTTTTCAAAAATGAGTTTTCTCTTTCACTGAAAGAGAAGCTCAGGCTTGAATCCCAGTTGTTCGGTGATGCTGTATGCCGGAACCTTGATGTAGGTGTCATTGCCAATGACCTTGTAAGACGAGCAACCGTATCCGGAATGTATTTTCTTCATCTTCCTCACCAACATTTTGAAGAGATAGACGGTACTGGCCTGGTTCAATGAAACGAAGCCTTTTGATGTATCATCATACTTTGCCTGGAGTTTACCCAACTGCACTTTCAGTTCAGCGATTCTGGCCTGGTATGATTCGTTTGAATTATTGATTTCACTCTCAAGCTCTGATATCTTCTGCATGAGTGAAGCATTTTCGTCAAGCACTTTCTCTATGCGCCCGTATTCTCCAAGCTTCAATTCTGTTTTGTAAGCCTGGTCTTCCAGGGACTTCAATTCATTCTCAGCCTTCTCGATGCGATCTTTTTGAAATGCGATCCCCCGATTATTGTCTGTAATCTGGGAATTGAGTTTCCTGACGGTTTCGCTCAATATCCTCTGTTCGGATAGTGTATTGGCCCGCAGCACCTCAATTTCACCTTGGAGTTGCTCCTTCTGTTCCATAAGGCCAGAATCCCCGAAGATCTCGTCTCTTATCTCGGCATCATGCTCGAGCGCTTTCTTCACGACCTCGGAATATTCCGGATGATTGACGTTAGCGACATCCGCAATGAATCCTTTCAGGGATTCTACCTTAGGGTCTTCCAGGTCGAATTCAGAAGTGAGGCGATGGTAGTAAAACTGCATCGCCTTCACATCCTCATCGCTATCTTCAAGTCCCCGTATAAACCTTATGACTTCCTCTTTCCTTGGAAGCTCATCGGAATAATACCAGTCAGGCAGGACGCTTTCCTGCATCCTCGTCCTGGCTGCGTCCTGCAAAAGTTGAGATACGCTAATATTTTTACTTTCAAGGAAGCCTTTGAGATCCTTTGGCATCGATACAGTTGTTCTTATGAAATCAGTCATAATGCATAACTGACAAAGGGGGAAATAAAGGTAATGCATAACGGAGAAACAGCCTATTTGATTGGTTTTTACGTCTATTTCTATCATAATGCATAACTTTCCAACGTCCATGGAAGTGCGGAAAAGGTGCACCGATCTCATGAGTGAGGGGTATAGGGGTATGGACCATGAAGAAAATTCTGGCCAGAATTCCGGAAGTATTACTGCCGATTTAAATACCCATCACCAGGACCCAACAGGCCAGAAATCTCAGGATCCTCCAAAATCGGCCCCTGAAGCCATGGCTGCAGCTGAAGATCTTGCAGCTGATGCCATGAACCTGTTTATGGATGTTGTCCAGGACCCTGAGAAGATGAAGGCCCTGGAATCCGATCCTGAGGCAATGGCACGGTTCAAGAAGATCATGAACACCAAGATACCCGTCGCCGACGTCCAGAAAGTCATGCTGAAAGCTTCCAGGAAGAGGAAACTTACCATGAAGGTCCCGGAGCTCGAAGCTGAATCCACCAGATTGCGAAATGACGCAGCAGAGAAGCATCAATGTGCGAACTGTGGAAATCCACTGACCGGGAATCAGTTATACTATTGCTCGGAGAACTGCAAGCTGGAATTCTACAACAGTCATCCGACGTCCATTTCCTGGAACGACGTCAGGAAGAGGGCTCTGGAAAGGGACCAGAATACGTGTGTCAAATGTGGGAAAGCTGCAGAGGAGGTGGACCACGTAAAGGAGATCTGGGAAGGTGGTCCCGAATTTGACCTGGACAACTTACAGTCATTATGCCATGACTGCCACGTGGCCAAGACCAATGAGAGCAGGAGGAGGAGAGATGAACAAGCGGATACCAAAACCGAAGCATGATAAAAGGACTAATAGCGGAAACACGAAACCCAGGACATACAGCGGTGTAATTAAGAGCCCGCAGACCAAGAAGATCGCAGGAAGAGTATACATGAGAGAGAATGTTTCTCCACAGAAACAGAGCATATGGGGTCTTGTCGTCATTATCCTCGTTCTTGGACTTGCAGCTGCATTGATACCATTTGCCACCGGCTACATCGACCTGAATAATTTATCCACGACAGCAGCAGGAATGGAATGGTACTATGTCGGGTTCAGCGTCCTCGGTTTGACAGTGATCGGGTTTGCTCTTGAGGAAATCTACAGGGGAAGAAAAAGTTAATAACGACATGTTATTAGTGTGAAATATGAAGCAAGGAACCATAACAAGGGATGTCGATACCTATTGGCCTTATGCCGTTCTGGTTCTTGGCATACTCCTGACGGCATTTTCCCTGTGGACGGCTTTCCATATCACATGAACCGAGATCAGAATTGGTGATACTCGAGCTTAGTCAATCGCCGAATTTTTTCCTTCCAGGAGAGCGGAGATCTCACCCTCGAGGGCCTGAGGATCCACGACTTTGATTTTCAATGCATTCCGTATTATGCTTGGTTTGCGGTTGATTCGGCAAATGACGGTTATAATGTAGTATTATAAGAGAATATTTGTACCATGAATTGTGGCCACAATCGTGGACCATATGATGAAGATCCCGGGAAAAGGGACAGGTGTATTATGCCCTGAACCCTGCAAATAAGGGCTTAAAACGAATTATAAGGGGTCTGAATAAAAAAAATTTCGCATGTGAATTGGCAACGGGGTAAACTTATATAACTTATTTTGTATGACAACCTATGATTTCGGGCGTACAGTTTGTAGAATATCTTTTGAAGAAATATGGACCGTTGCCTCAGAAGAAGCTCCAGAAATTAGCTTATTTAGCGGAAATTCAATATATAAAAAAGTACGGAGAGAGGCTGTCCGATCTTTCGTTCAAGAAATACTATTATGGTCCATATTCGGTGGATATAAGGAATATAGAGGATCTTGATGACAATATAGTAATAAGAGAAGAAATAAACGGCTATTATTCGAGCAAAGTGTCAGAGCTCATCGACAAAGAAAGAGTTAATCCTATAGATGACAACAACCTTTCTCAGCTGATAGAATCTGCTTTATTGCCTTATGTCGACAAAACGGGAGCAGAGCTTCAGGTAGAATCTGACAAAACTGAACCGTTCCTTGAAGCTGAAAATTTCAACGATCCCATTGACCTTGACGGGTACGCATGGTATTGCAGTAAGGTTAATTCTGATGATTTTTGGAAGGCAGCAGGCCGGAAGGACGAGGAAAATATGAAGAATAATGTTTACGGCAAGGTTATTATTTAAGGACTAAATTGATTTAATTGCCCTGTAAAGCTGATATCTCCGCCATCGAGAAAAAGGTAAATTCCTATGAGGGTTCCGTCAAAGAGCAAATATACAAAAAGATAGAGAAAGTCAAGGAAAACCCAGAAATTGGTATAAAGAAGAAGTACAGACTGAACGAGCCGGACTTATGGACAGTCAAGGTGAACAAACAAAGAATAGTTATGGTCTATAAGCTTGAACCCGGGACCCCCTGTATAGTGATTTTCATATCTATTGATGCTCATGACAGGGTTTACAAGAATACCTACTGACACAATTCCTTCAAAAGATGGAATTACACTTTCCAGCTCCTAACCTGGATGCCCCTCATCTCCAGCCTCTTCCTTATGGTATTCATTGAAACATGATATTCTGAAGCAAGGGCCTTGATTGATGTGCCATCCCTGTACCTCTGGATTATGGCCTTCTCCGGTAGATCCTTAAGAGGACCATGCATTGGCTTACCCGATTTTGTGCCGTGAAGCATTGCCCTCATCCTGCCCTCCTGGGTTCTCTCAACTATGAGATTCCTTTCAAATTCTGCCACTGCACCGAGTATCTGGAATAGCATCCTTCCCATTGGCGTGCTCAGGTCTATGTTCTGGTCCAGGAATATCATGTTCACATGGTTGGATTCCAGGAAGTTCAGGGTCTCAATGAGATCCTTGAGTGACCTTCCCCAGCGGTCCAGCTTGGTGCAGATTATGATACCAATCTTGTCCTGTTCTGCCAGCTTGAGTATCCTTGCCCTTTCCGGTCTTGAATTGGATGCTCCTGACATCTTCTCCTGGAATATTGCACCCTCAATGGCAGGAATAAGGCCATAATCTGAGATGTATTTCTGGATCCTTTCAACCTGGGATGTCAGGTCCTGGTCCCTGGTTGATACCCTTGCGTAAAATACTCAGAAGGGCAGTTTCATTACAATCTTACCAGATGGCAGGGTTGTGAATACCTCATAGCCCTCGCTCATGAATTTCTCTATCTCCCTTTCTGAAATTATGCGCTGTCTCTGGGCATTGCCAGTTAAAGTTTTTCTTAGTGTGTCCCTCACTAGTGCCTGGAACTCCTCGTTGCTCATGTTCGCAAGATCGTATTTGTCCATGTCCTGCTGGGAGATGCCTATGGCATCCAAGATACCAGACCTGAGATCCTTCTTCACTTCACTCAGACCCACCTCCGGCACTTCGGTAACAAGAACCGGTTCGCATCTGCGGTATGTCTCCCTCATAGCGTTGACTGTATCTTCTGGCAGCACCTTGTTAGTAGAATACCTTGCCGAAATGTCACCAGTATGCCCCATCCAGAACTCCCTCCAATTGTGAGACACTATCCCTTTAGCTTCAGCGACATCCATTGAACTGGCCCAGTATACTCTTAGAGCATAGGGCCTGAATCCTAAGCCAGCATTCCTGATCGACGTCCTCGTGTCTTTGAGAATAAATCTTGTTGCCAGTATTCCAGATCTCCTCAGATTCGATCCCCTGGTATCGGTTGTTATAATCGGAGAATCAGGGCTTAAGTTCTCCCCGCCCCTTATCCTTGCGTCCATGTAGTCCTTGATGTACTTTCCCGATTGCGAAGGAATGAAGGTAAAATATCCGTGGCCCTTCTTTGATAGCTGCACCTTTGACTGACGGACTTTCAACACGGACGGAAATACTGAAAATTCAACACCTTCATTGCCAATTTTAAGGCCTTCAATGTCCTTTATCCTGAGTGCGTCTGATGCGTCATAGTTGCCAAGGGTCTCGGGTCTTAGACCACTGAAAGCCAGTAACGAAATAATAGCTCTTCCTCTCACTGATGCACTTCTTAGCATTGCGTCTATCTCATCCTTTAGAGGTGGCCTTTCGTCAACGAGTGTCGGGGATATATTAGACCCCTGAATCTTAACGCCTTTCAGGTTAGCATCTAAATCATTGAAGGCTACCCATGAAGTGATAACCTTCTTGAACCTGATAACATAGGATCCGGCTTTCCCGTCCCTGCCCTGTTTGTGCACAAAATCCATGAAATCATTCTTCAGCTTTCCGGTTCCGGCATCCTCTATCAATTGCTCTGGACTTATAGCATTGGATTTGCAATAGAGACCCAAAGTTCTCAGGTAAACATCTCCCGTGATAAGTGATCCTTGTTGCAGATTTCGATACCATCGCATTACGCTTTCATTCTGTCTGAGGTCATCATGTCTTGTCTTGAAGGTCATGCTAAGGACAGCGAATGAAAGTATAAAACAATACTGTTATGACTCAACTTTGACGCTAATACCGGCAGACCCGCTTTGCGTATAATAATACAATGCCTTAAAGTGTGAATGCATCAACTAGATTAATAAGCACAAACATTTTCGCTGCATTTGTTCAAGTTGGAAGAACTTTGATGACTTTTTCAGGG